>JACQVT010000594.1 GCA_016209665.1 Planctomycetota bacterium
GAAGCACGCGAACCATGCCGGTGAGTTCGACGTTGTCATCGCCAACGACGTCATCGAGCACGTGTCGTCGCCTCGTCTTTTCCTGACCCACCTGCGCAGTGTGCTGCGGCCCGGCGGATGGCTGAGCCTCGAAACGCCCAACTGGGGTGGAATCTGGCGGCGGGTGGGCGGCCCGCGATGGTTGGGCTTGAATCCGTTCCACGTCTTTTTGTTCGACGCCCGATGCCTGACGCGGCTCATGGCGCAGTGTGGATTCCGCGATTGCCGTGCCGGCTCAAGTACGAACTGCGCCCACGCCGCGTGGGGATCGCGGCCGGAGCTTCACCCCCTGTGGCAATGCCTGCCCGCGGCGTTGCGTTGGCGGCTCGAACGGTTCCTCGATCGCCTGACCCCGCCGTCGTTTGCCCTTGCCCTGCGGCACGATTCGCCCCCTTCGATCGAGGATGCCCTGACCCGAATCGAGATCGTTCGACGTCCCACTGCCATGCCCTCGGCCCGATTGACCGGGGACAACCTCATGGTTATCGGCCGCGCGTGAATTGCCGGCCCGCCACGGCGGCCATTGCCCGATAATACCATCCACCGCCGGCCCCGGCCGCCCGTTTGGGCGGCATGAACGGCCCCCGCGTTTTGGTCGCGACCACACCTCAACTGGCCTCAGGGAAGACCGATATCTACGACAAGGAGGCGTTATCGGCTGATGGTGCGCGGGCGCCGCGCGCCGGGCCGGCGACGGAATAGCCATATGACGGCGGCGTTCAGAGTTTCGATGCGGCTGACGGATGGGCCGGCGTCCCACGGCGATGGTGTCGTTACGTGGTGGCAGTGGTTGAGCCATCCGCCGAGGACGTCGCGGCAGAGCGCCCGCGGCCGCGTGCTGCTCATCAGTTACCAATTCCCGCCTGCGGGCGGCAGCGGCGTGCAACGACCGGCCAAGCTGGCCAAGTACCTGCCGGCGTGCGGCTGGTCGGTCGAGGTGCTGGCCGCCGGTCACGACCGGTTCCCCTGGACGGATGTTTCGCTGCTCGACGATCTGGCCCCGCACACCGCCGTGCATCGGATCGCCGGTTACGAACCCGCCTGCCTGGCTCGGCGGATGGCGTCAGTCTGGTCGTCCATCGCGGGCACGGATGCCCGAGCAGTTGAAGGCGGCGAGATTGGCCGGCAGGGATGCCGGTCGATCCGCCGCATCGATGACGGCCTGTATTGGCGGCTTACCAAATGGACGGGGCGGCTGGGGATGGGCAATGGCGAATCGCTGTGGATCGGTCCGGCGACGCGGGCCGCGATCCGCCGGCACCGCGAATCACCTTTCCATGCCGTCATTTCCACCGGCCCGCCGCATTTCGTGCATCGTGTGGCCATGCGGATCGCCCAGACGACGGGCTTGCCCTGGCTGGCGGACCTGCGCGATCCGCTGGTAAGCGATTTCGACCGCGAGGCGCCGCCCGCGCGCCACCTCGCGCACATGCTCGCGTTCGAGCGGACGATCCTGCAACACGCCACCATGGTGGTCACGACCAGCCCCTCGTTCGCGTGCGACCTGCGCGACCGTTACCCGCACCGGGCCGACGATATCCGGGCGATCCTCAACGGGTTTGACCGCGAGGACATCATCGAGGCGGTCGACGCGGGCCAGCCCCCGGCCAAGTCGCAGGCCGAGTGCACGTTCGTTGCCGCGGGGGCGTTCTACGGCCGTCGTGAGCTGAGGCGGATCATCGAGCCCCTGGAGGCGGTGCTGAGCGGGCGGCGACACTGGTGGGGCCGCGTACGTCTGGTGGTCGCCGGCACGCTCGATGTCGGGCAGCGGCGGTACTGGGAGCGAAACAAGCCCGACTGGGTGGACCTGGTGGGTTACGTGGACCACGCGGCGGCGATCCGGCTGGCCGCGGCCGCCGCGTGCAGCATCGTGGTGGTCCCGGCCTGCGGGCACGGGCATTTGAGCATTCCGGGCAAGACGCTCGAGCTGCTCGCGATCCCGACGCACATTCTGGCCCTGGTGCCGCCGGACAGCGACACCGCGCGGATCGTGATCCGGGCGGGCGGGGCCACGGTGGCGGCGCTCGAAAATGAGCACGCGGTGGCTACCGCCATGCGGCAGATCATCGAGTCGCATTTCGCCGGGCGTCTGGCCGGCCAGCGGAATTGGCGGAGGGTGGATGCGTTCGATCGCCGGGTAGTGGCTGCGCGCTTCGCCGATGGCCTGACGTCGATCTGCGGCCAAAGGGCGGCGGACACCGGCGGCGGGGCGGCGGTTCGCAACGGCGCGGGGACTTAAGGTCGCATGACGCGCGAGGTCCACAAGCTGATGTTCGTCAGCGACGCTCCACACCTCGGCGGGGCCGAGCGATACATCGCCGCCATGTCCGGCGCGGCCCGTCGCCGCGGCATCGAGCCGGTCGTCTGCTGGGTCCGGCCCCACGATGCACCGGCGGACGTTTTCGCCGGCGTGGAGCGGGACGGCATCGCAGTGCGGGTCGTGTCGGCCGAGTCTGCTCGCGGCATCGCGGCGATCCGGCGACAACTACGGGATCTGTTTTGTCGAGAGCGGCCCGGCGCGGCGATCGTCAATGCCAGCGGGCGGCCGCGGTTCTGGTTGACGACGTGGATCGCCCGGGCCCGGCACGTACCCGCGGCGTGGGTGCACCAGATGGTGGATGGCTGCGATTACCGCCGACTCCCGCCGCGGCGACTGAGCGGACGCGTCGAGGGATTGCATCTTTGGCGGGTGCCGCAGGCCCTGCGGCACCGGCTCGCGGCCGCCGGAGCGACCGCCGTCGTTACCCTCAACGAGCAGGACCGCGACCAGGTGGCTCGCGAGCACGGCATCCGCCGGCGGCGGATCCAGGTCGTGCCGCACGGCATCGATACCGACCGGTATCGGTTCGACGCCGGCACCCGCGAGCGGACGAGGACGGCGTGGTCGCCCTTGACACGCGACGCGACCTTGTCGCTGTTGGACGCTTCGCGTCCCGTCGCGTGTCAAGGGTCGAACAACCGGACGCCGGCTGGGGTAACGGAGCCGTTCATCGTCGGCACCGCGGGGAGACTCGTCGAGGGCAAGGGCGTCGGGATACTGATCGAGGCGGTGGCTATGCTGCGCCGGCGCGGCGTTTCAGTGACAGTGGTCATCGCCGGCGAGGGTCCGCAGCGCAGCGCCCTCGGCCGGCTCGCCGAGGAACTCGCCGTCGGTGACGCGGTCCGGTTCGCGGGCTTCGTCGAGGACATGGCGGGTTTCTACTGCGGCCTGGATGTGTTCGCTCTGTGCAGCCGGACCGAGTCGTTCGGCCTCGTGCTGACCGAGGCGATGGCATGCGAACGGCCGGTGGTGGCCACACCCACGGCCGGGGCCCGCTGCCAGATCGAGGACGGGCACACGGGCCGGCTGCTGCCGTCGTTCTCGGCCGCGGCGCTCGCCGATGGGCTGGACGAGCTGTTTCATCGGCCGGACTACCGGGAACAACTGGGGCAACGGGCGCGTCGGCACGTGCTCCGCGAGTTCAGCATTGACGGGACCCTGGAGCGCACGCTGCAACTGCTGTCGCCGGGGCGGGTATTCGGAGCGGCGTCGGACTGCCGGCGCCGCGACACGGGTTCGACGGCGCTGGCCGGGGAGGGTGCGGCGTGAGAATCCTCGTCCCGCTGCCGTTCAACGTCGCGAACCTGCGGCACGGCAGGAACCTGAGGATCGTGCATCTGCTCCGCGCGCTGGGAGACCATGCCCAGATCACGTGTGCCGTGGCGGGCGAGGGTGCCGGCCAGTCGCTGCGGGACTTGATTGGCGATGCGGAGGTTGTACCGGCGCCGCCGTCGCCGGCGGCGAGCGCGGACACGCAAGCCGGGCCGCCGGGGCCTTGGCTGGTCCGCCGGGCGGCGACGTTTTTCGGGTACAACCGCGGCCTGCACACGCTGGCCGATCGGTTGCGAGCGCGAGTCGACGCTGTGCTCGGGTTCGATCTGTCCTCGGCGATGTACCTGATGCCGCTCGATGGACAACCATCACGGCGCGTTCCCGCGATCTTCGATGCGGTCGACGATCCGTGGCTGACGTGGCGGAGCCGGCGTGTGACGGATCGTTGGTCGGCAGAAGGTCTGAAGACGGCCGTCGCGGTGCAGGCGTATCGCCGATGGCTGTTGACGCGAATGGACCGGATCATTGCCGTGGCTCCGCGGGACGCCCAGTCGCTGGCGGCGGTGACTCACCGGCCGGTGGAGGTGGCGCCCAACGGCGTGGTGGTTCCCTCGCTTGCACCCGGGTCGATGACCCGCGAATCGCTGGTCGTGCTGACCGGAGCGATGAGTTTTCCGCCCAACGAGCGGGCGGCCTGCCTCTTGGCGCGGACGATCTGGCCTCGGGTGCAGCGCATGGTGCCGTCGGCCCGCCTGGCTCTGGTCGGAGCCGATCCGACCGCCCGCGTGCAGATGCTGGCGGATGGCCCCGGGGTGGTCGTCACCGGAAGAGTGGATGACGTGGGAACCTGGCTGCGTCGGGCCCGGGTGGCTGCCGCCCCCATGTTCAGCGGCAGCGGCATGAAGAACAAGGTGCTGGAGGCCTGCGCCAACGGCTGTCCGGTGGCCGCCTCGTTGCTGGCCGCAGAGGGCATTCCGACCGGCGAGCGGAACGGCGTCCTGGTGACCGACGATCCGGTGGCATTCGCCAACCAGATCACGCGGCTGCTCCTAGATCCGCGGGCCGCCGAACGGATCGGTCTGGCCGGGATGGACATGGTGCGCCGGCATTTCACCTGGGCCCGGGCGGCGGAAATCCTGTACGAGGCGATTGCCGGCGGTTGCGGCGCCGCCGCGGCCGCAAGGCCAGACAACCCAGCGCCGCAGGCAAGACTGAGCACCGTTTTCGAGCCGGGTGCCGGCAAGGAGGCGACCGTCCATGCCGCTTCGTAGCCTGGCGTTCCTGCTCTACTTCTTCGGCAGCTCGACGGCGGCCTTCGTGTACCCGATGGTGGGTCTGGTCTGCTACGTGGTGCTGTACCATGTGTATCCCCAGACGACGTGGTGGGGCAGCGCCCTGGAGCCGCTCGGCATCCGCTATGCCTTCGTCTGCGGAGCCTGTCTGCTGATCGGCGCCGTCCTCAACGCCGGCCGCATGAGACTCGGCCGGCATCCACTGCACGTGGTCGAGGCCGGCGTCATTGTCGTCTACCTGTCGATGCTTCTGAGTCTGGCCACGGGCGTCGGCCCGAACACTCAGACGGCGATGATCGTCGACAAGATGGGCAAGATCGTCCTGTTCCTGCTCGTCATGTCGCACGTGGTCGTCTCGCGACACCGGTTGTGGATTCTGACGGTCATTCTGACGGTGATGACGCTTTATCTGGGCCACGAGGCCAAGATCGCTCCACCGGGGGCGTTTCTCCAGAACCGCCTGGACGGCATCGGCGGGCCGGACTTCCATGAATCCGCCGGGCTGGCGATTCACCTGTGCGCGCTGATGCCGTTCGTGGCGATCGTCCTGAGACACAAGCATTGGCTGTGCCGGCTGACGGCGTTCTTCGCCGCGGGCTACGGGACGAACGCCATCCTGCTGTGCCGGGCCCGGTCGGCGTTCGTGGCGGCAATCGTCGCGGGGTTGGCGGCGTTGTGGTACGTCCCACGACGGTTCCGCATGTGGGTTGCCGGCATGCTGGTCGTGGCGGCGGCCGGCGGCTTTTTCCTGAGTGACTCTTGGTTCTGGAAGCGGATGGACACCATCGTCGTGGCCGACCAGGAACAGCGCGACCAGTCGTCCGCGATCCGGTTCCTGATCTGGTCGGCAGCGTGGGACATGTTCAAGGCCAACCCCCTGGGCGTCGGGGTGGGACAGTTCCAGTTCCAGGTCAAGCGGTACAACGAAGAACTGGAGAACATCAACCGCGATGCTCATAACAGCTTCATTCTGTGCATGGGCGAGACGGGGGCCCCCGGGCTGGTCGCCTACCTGACGACGCTGTTGCTGTCGTGGGTGACCCTGAACCGGACGTCCCGGCTGGTCCGGTCCAACCTCGCCGATGGCGAGCCGTTCGAATGGCTGGTGCTGGCCAACCGGCTGGCCCTGATCGTGTACCTGGTGGCCGGGCTGTTCGTGAGCCGGTTCTACACCGAGGGCATGTGGTGGCTGATCATTCTGCCCGTATGCCTGCTGCGGGCGGTCGAGAACGAGATAAAGCAGGAGCTGCGGGAGGAGGCGGCGGTCGAACAGGCGGCAGCAGCCTGGGCGTGCACTCTCCGGCCGGTGCGGCCGCAACTCTTGACAGGCAACGCGACGTCGGCGCGCTCGGACGCTTCGCGCGGCGTCGCGTGTCAAGGGCAACTGGGAGGACTCTAGCGGATGGAGGCATCTGCCACACTGCTGCCGACGGCCGAGCCCGCCGCGATCCGGCGGGTAAACCAGTTGTACCATGACCTGACCCAGGCGACATTCGACGCGGAGCATCGGTATCGGCATCGCGTCGAGGCGGCGTTCTGGCGGTTGGTCGCCCGCCGACTCGATGTCGTGGACGGCACGATGGAACCTCCTCGCCTTGTTGTCGATCTGGCCTGCGGCACAGGGTTCGTCGCCCGCATATTGGGCCGAGCCTTAAGGCCGGTCGACCGGCTGATGGCGATCGATGTCAGCACCGCGGCGCTGCACACCACAATGCGAAGCTACGCGACGTGCCGTGAGCAGACCTTCGGGCGGCTCATCGTCGCGGCCGCCGACGGTCAGATACTGCCCCTGCCGTCGGGGTCGGTGGACCTGTTCGCCATCAACGCCGCGCTGCACCACATGCCAGACCCGGTATCGGTGCTCGGAGAGGTGGACCGCGTGCTCAAGCCGGGTGGCCTGTTCGCCCTGGGCTTTGAACCGAACTCTCGACACTTCGCGTCGCGGGTGGCGGGGCTGTCGCGCGGCATCGACCGGTTGGCCTGGTACGCCAGTCCGCGGCAGAATGTCCGGCGGGCGAAAGCACGGCTGATGCGCTCCGCGATGTCGGTTGGCGGTGTCGGTGAGCCTCCGCCGGAACGCATCGTCGCGATCATCAACGACACCTTGCTCCGCGAGCGGTCCGTGACAGGTCCCCTCGACGCCGGGCGGATGCTCGATCTGGTCGATCCGCACGCCCGAGGCGCGGGCCATGCGGCGGGGTTCGATGCCATTCGGCTGCTGCGCACCTGCTTCGTGGACTACCACATCGTCCGGTTGTTTTCGTCGGACTACCTGGGCGAAACCCCGCGGCGGTGGCGTCTGGTCCGCGGGCTGATCGACGGGGGCTGGCGACTGCTGCTGCCCGGGCACGGATCCTTGTTCAGTTGGGTCATCCGCAAGCCTGATGGCGGGGCTGACGAGGGAGGGGTGCGACCATGCTGACCCTCCAGGATCCGCGGCCGGACGTTCAACCGTTGCCGGCCCGCGTGTCGATCGACCGGCCTGTGCGCGTGCTGCACGTCGTGCCGCAGTTGTCCAGCGGCGGCATGGAGCGGGCGATGCTGCGGCTGATCCAGCGGTCGCTGCTGCACGATCGCGGGCAGGCCGGCCGCAGCGGCGTCCAGCATGGCATCTGCGTGCTGAACGACATCCGCGAGGACCTGCGGGAACAGTGTCCGCAGGACGTCCCCACCTGGGTGTTCGATGGTGATCGGCGGGGCGGGCGCTATCAGACGTGGCGGCGGCTGCGGGATGTGATCCAACGATTCGCGCCGGACGTGGTCCATGCCCGCAGCACCGGTGCGTGGTTTGACGCGGCTGCCGCCGTGATAGGTTTGCCGCGGGTCCGTCTGTTGTTGAGCTTTCACGGGTGCACGACGCTGCGACCGCCGGGCTGGCGGCGCCGGCTCGTGGATCGGTGGACCACCGGGCGGGCGGACGCCGTGCTGACCGTGTCGCGGGAAGCGGCCGAACGGCTCCACAAGCAGATGCGCGTGCCGGGCGACAAACAGGTGGTCATCCACAACGGCGTGGACACGAACCTGTATTGCCCCGCCGAGGCCGACGCCGAAATCATCGACATCCGACGTCGCACGCACCTGCCCCCCAACGCCGATGTAGCCATCTGCGTCGCCAATCTGCTGCCCATCAAGGGGCTCGATCTGCTCGTGCGGGCGTGGCGGCAGGTCCACATGGGCGACCCGCTGGCCCGGCTGCTGCTGGTCGGCGAGGGACCGCTCCGCGGGGACTTGGAGCAACTGATCCGGCAACTGCGATGCACGAACATCGTCCGGCTGCTGGGCAACCGCGAGGATGTGCCTTCGCTGCTGCGGGCGGCCGACATGTTCGTCCTGCCCAGTTGGTACGAGGGCTGCAGCAACGCCACGCTCGAAGCGATGGCCAGCGGGCTGCCGGTGCTGGCCTGCGACGTGGGCGGCATGCCCGAGCTGGTCGCGCAGAACCGGACGGGCTGGCTGGTCCGGCCCGGGGACGTGGAGGCCCTGTCGAACCTGCTGCTGACGGTGTTGCTCGACCGGTGCCTGCGTCACCGGGTGGGCGCGGCGGGCCGCGACGCGGCCGTCAAGCATTTTGGAATCGACACCTGGGTGGCCCGGCACGCCGCCCTCTATCGCCGCCTGGCCGGCGTGCGTCCGCCTCAGCACGCGCCGCGGGAGGACCCGGCATGTGCGGAATAACGGGACTGGTCCGTTTTTCGGGGTTGCGGCCCGACGAACGCGACCGCGGGTGGCGGATGGCGACCCTTCTGCGGCATCGCGGCCCCGATGCGCTCGGCTCGTTCGCCGATGACTGCGCCAGCCTGGGCCACGCACGGCTGAGCATCATCGACCCGACGGCCGGACACCAGCCCATGTCCAACGA
>JACQVT010000073.1 GCA_016209665.1 Planctomycetota bacterium
TAGTAGAAGTCGCTGCCGCAGATGTGAATGAGCCGCTCCGACTGCTGCCGGACCGAGGCCAACACGTGCGGGTGACAATGCCCGGTCGAGCAGACGGCGATCCCGGCCGTAAAATCGAGGAACCGATTGCCGTCAACGTCCTCGATCACGCAGCCCTGGGCCCGGTTGACCACCAGCGGGTAGGGCCGCGTGTTCGACGTCGAGGTCACCCGATGGTCGCGCTCGACTGCGGCCTGAGCCAGCGGCCCCGGCGGCGGCGTGACGATGAACGGCGCCGAACCCAGCCCATCCTCGTTGATCACTGCTTCCATCGAAACCGTCCTTTTAGGACCTATGCTTGACGAAGCAACCCGTCGCTTGCGCTCCGGGCTCTGATAACGACCCGGTCCCAGGCCATCGTCTCAGGTTCCGCCACCAAACTCAATCCCCTGGGCCAGCGGCAAGTCGGTGGAATAGTTGATGGTCACCGTCTGCCGGCGCATGTAGTTTTTCCACGCATCCGAGCCCGATTCGCGCCCGCCGCCGGTGTCTTTCTCGCCGCCGAACGCCCCGCCGATCTCCGCTCCGCTCGTGCCGATGTTGACGTTGGCGATGCCGCAATCGCTGCCCCGGGCCGACAGGAACGTCTCCGCCTCCACCAGATCGCGCGTGAACACCGCCGACGAGAGGCCCTGCGGCACGTCGTTGTGAATCCGCAAGGCCTCCTCGAACTCCGTATACTCGATCACGTACAGGATCGGAGCGAACGTCTCCTCGCGGACGACCGCGGCGTCGGAGCCGATGGCCACGATGCACGGCGTCACGTAACAGCCGCCGGGATACTGTTCACCGCCGCGCCGCTCACCGCCGACCAACACTCTGCCGCCCTCGGAATCCACGCGCTTCAGCGCGGCCATCATGTCGTCCACCGCGGCCTGATCCACCAGGGGCCCCATCAGCGTCCCTTCAGCCAGCGGATCGCCGATGCGCACCTGCCGATAGGCGTCGACCAGCAGGTTCGCCAGCGTCTCGCGAACGGATTGATGAACGATGATCCTCCGCGTCGTCGTGCAGCGCTGGCCGGCGGTGCCGACGGCGCCGAACAGGATCGCCCGCACCGCCATACCGGGATCCGCCTCCGGCGTGACGATAATGGCGTTGTTGCCCCCGAGTTCAAGCAAGGTACGGCCCAGCCGCTTGCCGACCACCTCGGCCACCCGCCGGCCGAGTCGACAACTGCCCGTGGCCGACACCAGCCGGATCAGCGGATCGGCGAGCATCGCCTCGCCCACGTCCGACCCCGGGCCGATGGCCAGCGAGAACAGGGCGGGGTCCACCCCGTGCCGACGGCAGACCTCGGCCGCGATGTTCGTGCAGGCGATCGCGGTCAGCGGCGTCTTGGACGAGGGCTTCCAGACCATTGCGTCGCCGCACACCGCCGCGATCATCGCGTTCCAGCTCCACACCGCCACCGGGAAGTTGAAGGCCGTGATGATGCCGACGACGCCCCAGGGGTGCCACTGCTCGTACATGCGGGGCCCCGGCCGCTCGGACACCGTCGTCAGGCCGTAGAGCTGCCGCGACAACCCCACCGCAAAGTCGCAGATGTCGACCGCCTCCTGCACCTCGCCCCGGCCCTCGGCGAGGATCTTGCCCATCTCCAGCGTGATGAGCCGCCCGAGATCTTCCTTGGCGGCCCGAAACGCGGCACCCAGATCGCGAACCAGTTGGCCGCGGCGCGGGGCGGGCACGTCCTGCCAGGCGTCGAAGGCCTCCGCCGCCCGCTGTGCGATCTGAGCGAACTCCGCCGACGTGACCTGCCGTACCCTGGCGATCGGCCGGCCGTCGATCGGCGAGACTGACTCGATCGCCTCCCCGCCACCCAGCCGCTCGCCGCAGAACCCACCGAGGTTCTCCGCCTCGATGCCGAACGTCCCGAATTGCCATCTCGCGGGCGTCATGCTGTTATCCCCACGGGCGCGCCGGAGCCCCGAGCCGCGAGTGATCCAGTCAGCGACTTGGGCTGTTTCCCGTCCCAGGCTCGTACATCCAATTATAGGCAGAACACGGGTTTAAGTGCGCCCGCACGCCAGACCCGATAATTCCGGGTCCGTGGCGGAATAGGCGGACCGCATTCTTTCCAAAGGACCGCGTCAACTTGCTGACGCATCCGCCCGGCAGGGGGCGGACGAACGGCAACAAGTCGCCACGGCGACTCGACTGGGCGAGTTGCCTTGGTCCTAAAGAACCCGCGCTTAAACGGTCACGGACCCGATGATTCCAGGTGGACGCAAATGGCTCAGATCAGGCAACCTGCGAGGCAGCGCATTGTCACCTTGCGGCGTTGCGCGGGCCAAGGCCGCCGGATCGTCGTTTTCCTGATTCCCGGGGATTATCCGGTGTGCCGCAGGGCCTCGATGGGATCGAGCCGGGCGGCCGACGCGGCCGGATAGATACCGAAGAACAAGCCGACGGCCAAGGCCAGACCCAGGCTCACGAAGATCGTCCAGTTGTGGATCACCGTCGGCCAGCCCACCGACGTGGTGATGACGTGGGCCCCCGCCCAGCCGGCCGCCACGCCGATCAGCCCGCCGACGCTGCGGAGACTCAGCGACGCGAGCCGGAACTGGGCGGTGATGTGCCGCCGCGTGGCCCCCCGGGCCCGGCGGATGCCGATCTCGTGCGTGCGCTCGGTGACGGTGGCCAGCATGATGTTCATGATCCCGATCCCACCGACGAGCAGCGAGATGCTCGCGATGCAGCCCAGCGTCACCTGCCGCTGCCATTTCTCGGCCTCGGCCAGCCGCAGGTTCTCCAACGGCACCTTGATGACGTAGTCCTGCTTGGCCCCGTGCCCGTGGGAGATCACCCGGCGGAGCATCTCCGACACCGGGATGACGTTCTCCAGCTCATCGACCTGCACGTAGCAGTCACTATACGTGCAGCGGGTGTATTCGCGGGACCCGCTGCCGATGCGGATGCGGAGGTCGCCGTACTGGGCGAAGGACGTCGCCAGCGGGATGTAGACGTCGCTGTTCAGGTCGCGATCGCCCGCGCCCTTGGCGGGCCGGCCGGCGGTCTGGACGCGGCCCAGCACGCCTACCACCTCGAACGGGATCAGGCCCCGCTCCCAGTCCGACACCACGACCGCCTTGCCGATCGGGTCCTCGAAGGCGAACAGACGGCGGCAGACATCGTCGCCGATGACGCAGACCTGGGCCTGGTCGGCCTCATCCACCGCGTTCAGGGACCGTCCCCGGGTGAGCGTGACGTGGACGGTCTGGAAAAACGACGGCTCGGCCCCGACCACCGTGGCCGGATAGGTCACCGCGCCGTAGCGGGTGTCGTAGGCAACCTCGCGAAGCGGTGTGATGCGTTGAACGTGCGGCACCGTTTCCCGCATGATGGCCAGATCATCCCGGGTCAGCCCGTACATCAGGATGCGCGACCGCTCCGAAGACACGGTGCCGCCGTCCGCCGGCTTGACCGACCGGATGATGACGTTCTGCGTCCCGAGCAGGCGAATCAGGGCCATCTCCGCCTCCGCCCCGCCCTCGCTGACCGACAACATGCAGATGACCGCCCCCACGCCGCAGATGATGCCCAACGTCGTCAGAAACGAACGCAGCCTGTGCAGGTGAATGCTTCGCAGACCAAGGCGGACGGTCTCGAGTAGCAGGCCGACGTACATGTCGTCGCTCAGCCTCCGCGTTGCTCTGTGTGGGACCGGCTTCCAGCCGGTCGGTGTTCAGCGCCTTGAGGTGCGCCGTTAACGTCCCAAAGCCGGTTGCGTGGCCGGACGCGACGCGGGCTGTGTCGCGCTGGCCGGTTGTGTCGCGCCGGCCGGCTGCGTCGCGCTCGACGGCGTCTTGGACCACTGGTCGGCCTTGTCCTCGCCGGAGTCCTCGGGCAGCGCCAGTTTCATCTCGTCCGACACCGCCAGATGGATGCGCTCTTTGCCCTTGAGGCCCTCTTTGATCTCAACGTACTCCGTGCTGCTCAGTCCGATCTTTACCTCGACGGGCTTGGCCGTCTGGCCCTCGGGCACGAACACGTAATACTTGCGGCCCTTGCCGAAGACCGCCTGCACCGGCACGGCCAGGACGTCGTTCAGGTCAGTCAGCTTGATCTCCACGCCCGCAGTCAGGCCCGGCTTGAGGTCGCTGAACGTACCGTCGAGCAGGACCTCCGTCTGGTATTCCTTGAGGTTGGGGTTGAGCCAACTAAACCTCGAGTCGGCCAGCACCGCGATCTTGGACACCCGTGCGGTGAACTGCCGCCCACTCAGGCCCTCGATCCGCACCACGGCCGGCAGGTCGAGCTTGAGCCGCTCCGCCTTGGCTTCGGGCACGCGGAACTGCACCTTCATCGACGTGGTGTCCGGCAACTGGATCAGGATCTGCTGCTCGTGCACCTGGGCGCCGCTCTTGATGATCTGCGACTCGTCCCACCAGTCTTCCTTGAAATAGACCACCAATCCGTCGGCCGGGGCGAGGATCTTCGTTTTGGCCTTCTGCTCCACCATTTTCTTGAGCTTGTCCTCGGCCAGTTTGTGATCGCCCTGCTTGGCCGTCAGTTCCGCGGCAAGCTTCTCCTCGGAAGCCTGGGCTTCCTTCTCCTTGCACGCAAGCTCCTTGTCGGCATCCTCCACGTCGCTCTGCTTCTGCTGCAAGTCCATCGGGATGGTGTACTTCTTCAGCACCTGCAGGGCCAGCTCGGCGTTCTTCAGCTTGATCCCGTTCTGGTAGACGGTGGCCCGGTCGTTGTCCACGTCGATGCGGGTCACGAAGCCCTCGGCGAACAGGTCCTCCGAGTCTTTAAGCGACTGCTCGGCCCGCTTCAGCACGTACCGCGCCTCGTCGACGGCGAGCTGCTTCTCCTGCTCGCTCTGGACCGCGTCGCCCTCCTGGTATTTGCTCAGTGCCTGCCTGGCCAGCGACAGCTTCACCTCGGCCTTTCGAATCTCGTTGCGGTTTTTGTCCTTGAGGATCTGCAATTCCTTCCGGGCGGACTCGGCGGCGGCCCGGGCCAGGATTTCCTTGCTCTCGGCCTCCCGAAGCTTCTCGTCGATCTCGTCGCTGGCCAGCTCGACCAGCAGCTCGCCCTTCTTGACCGCCTTGCCCTCCTCGGCCAGCTTGATGACCGTGGCCTTGCCCTCCAGCTCGCAGCGGATGTCGATCTGGTTGGCCGCCTTGAGTTCGCCCTTTTCCTGCAAAATGACCGGAAAGCTTCGTCGGGCGACGGTGAAGAACTGCACGTCGGCCGCCGCCGCGGCCGGACGCAGCCGCCTGACGCCCTGGTAGGCCCCGACCGCCGTGGCGGCGATGATGGCGACGGCAATGAGGATTCGCCACGGCAGCCGTCGGAGCCACGATGCCAAGCCAGAGCGGCGAGGTACCCTCGTAGGCTGCGCCGCTGCTACAGTCGGCGCAGGCGGCGCCGCGGCCGGTGGAGCCAGTCTGTCCGCGTAGGTGGTACTCACACCCGCACCTGTCCCGGTCGGTCCCGCTCGAGAGCCCATCAGCCGGCCCGTGTGGGACCGGCCTGCTCCGCCGTGGCGAGCTTACAGCCCGTGTGGGACCGGCTTCCTGCCGGTCCGACTTCCGGACTCTGGGATGCGCCCCGAGATGCCACGCAATCGCTTTCTCGCGGCAACCTCCCCACCTGAAAAGACGACCATCCCATGCCGTCGTTAGCCTTCTCGATCCCTCATCTTCCGAGCGCGAGCCCGAAATGGTGACGGCTCGGCCTCGGATTGATATTTGGATAATGTTAGGTTATTGGCGGCCGGATCGGAGGACTGCCCCGCAAGCTACACCGGCAGGTCCCATCCCTTGCGATATTCGTAGTGGATGTGCTCGTTGGCCTTCGGCACGTTGGTGACTTTGAGGCTCGGGCTGTCCCGGACAAGCCGTTGGCCGCCGACGCGAACGCACACCATGCCCAGGAGCACGGCTTCGGTCAGCGGGCCCGCGAAGCCGAAATTCGACTGCGTGGGCGTGCCGTTTTTGCAGGCCTCAAGCCATTCCCGGTGATGGCCGATGGACCGTGGCAGCGTCTGGGGGGGGGAGGTTTGTATTGGTCCTGGCGACTCCGCGGGATGAGCATGGCCTTGTTGCCGCCCCAGCCTTCCACCAGCATCGTGATCAAGGCTGGTGGCGGGGGCCATGAAAGTCGTAGACAGGCATCCACATCAAGACGGCCGCGCTTGGCGGCGATGGGCTTAAGCAATCGATCGAAACGAGCCAGATGCTCGGCACCCGGTTCCTCATTGTGGCCGGCGACGGCGACTTCACCCAGCCGGAAAAGAGCAGGGCTCTGGCGGAGACGTTCAACAAGGCGGCCGAGGCCCTCAAGCCGCTGGGCATCGCCTGTGGTTATCACAATCATACGGGCGAGTTCAAGAAAGACGGCGACAAGACCTACTGGGATCTGTTCGCCGAGCGCACCAGCAAGGACGTGGTGCTGCAACTGGATGTCGGCCACGCCGCGGCGGCCGGGGTTGATCCCGTCGAACTCATCAAAAAGCACCCCGGCCGCACGGGTACGACCCACTTCGCCCCCCACGTCAAAAGCGGCGATACGGGCAAGAAGGCCATCATCGGGCAGGATTCGATAGACTGGAAAGCCTGCATCATTGCCTGCCGGCAGGTCGGCGCGACCGAGTGGTACGTGCTCGAGCAGGAGTCATACCCCGA
>JACQVT010000655.1 GCA_016209665.1 Planctomycetota bacterium
CGAGGCAACCCGTCGCTTGCGCTCCGGGCTCTGATGGCGCTCGGGGCTCTGATAACGTTCGGGGGCCCCGACAGGGGAGGTGTGGTTTCTGTGGAGTTGGCGATGCAGGATCGCGGACATCTGTTGACGGAGCAGCGCAACCAACGGTCGATGGCGATCGACCGGATGTCGATCACCGAGGGGTTCGACGTCATCAACGCCGAGGATGCGAGCATACCCGCGGCGGTGGCGGCGGCCAAGCCGTCGATCGTGGCGGCCATCGAACTGGTGGTGGCGGCGTTTCGGGCGGGCGGCCGGCTGATCTACGTCGGGGCGGGCACCAGCGGGCGGCTGGGTCTCGTGGACGCCTCCGAGTGTCCGCCGACGTTCTTGACCCCGCCCGAGATGGTGCAGGGCATCATCGCCGGCGGCAACGAGGCGATGTTCCGCTCGATCGAGGGGGCGGAGGACAGCGAGCAGGCGGGCGCCGACGCCATCGACGAGAAGAAGGTGGGGCCGCACGACGTGGTCTTCGGCATCGCGACCGGGGGGACGACGCCCTACGTCCATGGGGCGATCGCCTGCGCGAAGCGGCGGGGGGCCAGGACCGTGTTCTTCGCCTGCGTGCCGCCCGAGCAGTTGGCGGACCAGGCGGACGTCTCGATCCGCGTGCTGACCGGCCCCGAGGTGATCACCGGCTCGACGCGCATGAAGGCGGGGACGGCGACCAAGCTCGTGCTGAACATGGTGACCACGCTGTCGATGGTCCAGATCGGCAAGGTGTACGAGAACCTGATGGTGGACGTGAACGCCTACGCGAACCGCAAGCTGATCGATCGCGGCGGGCGCATTATCGCGCGGATCACCGGCGTGAGCCGTGAGGAGGGCATCGCCCTGCTGCACTCCGCGAACGGCAGCGTGAAGACCGCCATTGTCATGCACCTCAAGCGCGTCAACCGGGAGGCGGCGGAGGCCCTGTTGAGCAGGCGCGGCGGCAGCGTGCGGGCGGTCCTCGAGGACCGGCGGCCTGAGTGAGTTGGATGCGCAGTTCAGGACCACATCCGGCCAGACCCATCGAGCTTACGTACCTGATCACGGACCTGAAGGTCGGCGGGGTGCCGCTGCACCTGTATCGGCTGGCGACAAGCCTGCCGCCGGAGCGGTTTCGCGTTCGGGTGATCTCGCTGGCGGATGAAGGCCCCGTCGGCGGGCGGCTGCGGAAGGCGGGCATCCCGGTGCTGGCGTGCGGGGCGCGATCGGTGGTGGATGTCCGCGCGCTGGCGCGGCTGTGGCGTTTTCTGATTGCCGATCCCCCCGACGTTCTCCATTCGCTGCTGTTCCACGCCAACGTCGCGGCCAGGCTGGTCGGACCCTTGGCGAGTGTGGCGGTGCGGCGGATCATCTGCGAGATCCAGACGGTGGAGGTGGAGCGGCGGTGGCACCTGCCGGTGGATGGGCTGACCTGTCGGCTCTGTCGGGTCGAGGTCGGCAACTCGCCGTCCGTCGTGAGCCACCTGCACCGAGGGGCGCACATTCCCATGTCGCGGCTGTGTTGTCAGTGGGGGGCCGTCGATGCCGCGACCATTGCCTCGGCCACGGCGGTCGACCGCGGGACGCTGGGCGTCGCTCCCGACGAGCGCCTCCTGCTGTGGACCGGCCGACTGGATCCGGTCAAGGGGTTCGAGGAGATGCTGGCCGCCTGCGCCCAGCTCAAGGGGCGACATCATTTCAAGCTCATCATGGTGGGAGATGGTCCGTATCGAGCCACGGTCGAACGACTGGCGGCGGAGCACGGCCTGGGTGCCCACGTGCGGCTGGTCGGGCAGCGCCAGGACGTCCCCGGTCTGCTGAAGGCGGCCGATCTGTTCCTGTTCTGCTCCCGGACCGAGGGGCTGCCGAATTCACTTCTGGAGGCCATGGCCGCGGGCTTGCCGGTGGTGGCGACCAAGGTACCCGGTTGTCGCGACGTGGTCCGGCATCTGGAGACTGGTTTACTGGTTGAGCCCGGATCTGTTGACCAGATCGCGCGCGGTATCGGGATGCTGCTATGCAATCAGTCACTGGCACATGACCTCGGGCGTCGCGCCGCGATCTCGATCAGGCAGCGGTTCGACATGGGCGTCTGGCGGCAACGGTGGATCGAGCTTTATCGGGACCTGGCCCGTTCATTGTAGCGCCACCGGTCGTAGGCTCCGGAATTCGCTTGGCGCGGCCACTCCAACCGGCTATAAGGAAGTTACCCGCTGCAACCTCGAGGCGTCATGTCCGGATCATCGAGGTGAGAGATGACGACGCATCAGCCTTCATCTTCGCATGGTCCCATTCACGTCCTGGTAGTTGATGACCACGGTCTCATCCGCGACAGTCTGAGCGACCGCTTGTCCCGGGAGCCGGGGCTTGAGGTGGTCGGCGTGGCCGAGGACGCCGACGAGGCCATCACGAAGGTGCTCGAACTCAGGCCCGACGTGGTGCTGATGGACATCGACATGCCCGGGCTCAGTTGTTTCGACGCCATTCAGATCATCCGGTCGCGGGTCGGGGAGATGAAGTTCATCTTGGTGACGGCCTACGAGCACGACGAGCATCTGGAGCAGGCCCTGCGGGTCAAGGCCAACGGGTTCGTCACCAAACACGAGGGGATCGCGCTGCTGGCGGAGGCCATCCGCAACGTGGCCGCCGGCCGGGTCCACTTCTCGGCGGAGGTCATGAATCGCCTGGTCATCAAGGGTGACGAGATCAAGCTGGAGAATCCGCCCAAGAGCCGCCTGAGCACGCTCAGCCCGCGGGAGCGTGAGCTGTTGCGGGTCCTGGCTCGCGGGATGAGCCTGAAGGACGCCGCCGCGGCGTTGCGGATCAGCTACAAGACGGCGGACAAGCAGAAGGCCTCCTTGATGGCGAAACTGGACATCCACGACCGGGTCGAACTGGCCCGCTTCGCGATCCGCGAGGGTCTGGTCCGGCCATGAGGCCGGCACGTCGGTTCACGGTCCAGGTTCGTCCAATACCTCCCGCACGGTCTGTGTAATCGCCCGGGTCGAGAATGGTTTCTCGACCACCCTGATGCATTGTGCCCGCAGGTCGGCGGGGGGCATCCCGTATCCCGTGATCAGGATCGCCTTGAGTCGCGGCCATTTCTTCCGGAGTTCGCCCAGGCAGAGGTCGCCGGCCATTCCCGGCAGTTCGTAATCCACGATCGCCAGGTCGATGGGTTGCTCGCTCTGTTGGGCGAGAACCAGGGCCTCGTTCGACGAATGGGCGGTGCTGACCCCGTAGCCGCAGGCTTCCAGCAGCGTCTTGAGCAGGCTGGCGATCATCTGTTCATCGTCGACGACCAGGATACGCTCGGTTCCGTGGACGACTTGAGCCGGCGCGTGGACCTCATCCACTCTCCCTGTCTCGACCTCCGGGAGACAGACCTGAACACGGGTCCCGCGGCCGGGCTGGCTGGAGACGTCGATGAGGCCGCCGTGTGCCTGCACGATGCGGTAAACGATGGCCAGGCCCAGACCGGTGCCCTGATCCTTGGGTTTGGTGGTGAAGAAGGGATCGAA
>JACQVT010000603.1 GCA_016209665.1 Planctomycetota bacterium
ATCGAGATCCTCAAGGGCCTGCGCGACCGGTACGAGGCCCATCACCGCGTGCAGATCACCGATCCCGCGTTGAGCCAGGCGGTCGAGCTGTCGGACCGCTACATCACCGGCCGCGTGCAGCCGGACAAGGCGATCGACGTCATTGACGAAGCCGGCGCCGCGGTGCGGCTCAAGACGATGACCAAGCCGCCGAACCTCACCGAGATCGAGCGGGAGATCGAGCGGCTGCTGATGGAGAAGGACGAGGCGGTCAAGAACGCCGACTACGAGCGGGCTGCGGAGCTGCGGGACAAGGCGGAGGTCGCCCGGGCCAAGAAGGACGACATGCAGCGGGAGTGGCGCGACCGGGCCAAGGAAGTCGACGGCGTGGTCGACGAGGAGGTCATCGCCGAGGTGGTGTCGGGCATGACCGGCATCCCGCTGACCCGGCTGGAGAAGGACGAAGTCCAGCGGCTGCTGAAGCTCGAGGACTACTTGCAGCAGCGGGTGATCAGCCAGCACGAGGCGATCAGCGCGGTCGCCCGGGCGGTGCGGCGGTCGCGGAGCGGGATGAAGGACCCGAACCGGCCGATGGGCAGCTTCATCTTCATCGGGCCGTCGGGCGTGGGCAAGACGTATCTGGCGAAGTGCCTGGCGGAGTTCATGTTCGGCGATCCGGATGCCCTGGTCATTCTGGACATGTCGGAGTTCATGGAGAAGCACAACGTCAGCCGGCTGATCGGGGCTCCGCCGGGATACGTGGGGTACGAGGACGGCGGCCAGCTCACGGAGCGGATCCGCCGCCGGCCGTACTCGGTGGTGCTGCTCGACGAGATCGAGAAGGCCCACCCGGACGTGTTCAACATGCTGCTCCAGATCATGGAGGAAGGCCGGCTCACCGACAGTTTCGGGCGGCACATCGACTTCAAGAACACGATCCTGATCATGACCAGCAACATCGGGGCCGACCGCATTACGAACCAGGGGGACTTCGGCTTCGCCCGGCGCGACGAGGCGGTGGGCTACGAGAAGATGAAACAGGTCCTCCAGTCGGAGGTGGAGCGGTACTTCCGGCCGGAGTTCATCAACCGCGTGGACGAGCTGGTGGTCTTCCACAAGCTGACGCACGAGGACATGCTGCGGATCGTGGATCTGGAACTCGAGAAAGTCGCCAAGCGGGTGGCGGAGCGCGGGTACGCCCTGGAACTGGATCAGGCCGCCAAGGACCACCTGATCGAAATCGGGACCGACGAGAAGTTCGGCGCCCGGCCGCTGCGTCGGGCCATCGAGAATAAGATCGAAGACCGGCTCAGCGAGGCCATCCTGCGCGGTGAGTACCGGGCGAAGGGCAAGATCCTGGTGACGGCTCGACCCAACCAGGAGGGGGATATGGAGCTGGTCTTCGAGGCCCAGCCGGGCGGCGAGGTGCCGGCCGAACCCGCCGGCGCCGCCCCGGTCGGCGCAGGCAGCTCCGAGGCGACGTAAGCCAACAGCGAGCCGGCCCGTTTGAGGTCGGTGGGCAACGCCAGCCGAAGCCCATGCCCGACCGGCCAGGCGGCTCCCGGTCTGTGGTCAGGCGTATCGTTCACACTCCGCTCTTGCAGCCAGCGCGCCGCAGCCCTATTCTGACCCGCTGAGATGGGCAAGGAAGGTTCTCGACGCGACGGCATTCTCCTTCAGGCCCTCGACCCCGCCACCGGTCGGCTCGATGCGACCGTGCAGATTTCTTTTGACCGTATGCAGGCCGTGGGCCGCAGAAGCCTGGGACATGCCAAGGAGTGTGGGCTCATTCTCCCGATGATCCTCCAACGCCCTACAGCCATATTTGAGGGTCTCTGTCAGGACGTTGACGAGGACCGCCGGGGCTATGGGTGGCGTTGTTACTGCGGCTGCCCCGAGCAATCCTTCTCAAGCGATGGCATCGAGCGGCCCCCCTACCCCCGCCAGGTCTACCTTGTATTCGTAAACGATCAGGGCGTGGCGTATAATTGGCGGTGGGAGCGGGCTGATCCGAACGACTTGCGTCTCCCAGAGGATCATGCCACCCGTTTCCGGAAGAGACTGCTATGAAGCTGGAAGCCAACACGGAATTCGCCAAACGAATGATGCTGCTGGCGCGGCCCGCC
>JACQVT010000604.1 GCA_016209665.1 Planctomycetota bacterium
GTGTAGTTCAGGAACCGCGGCGACATGGGAATCGTCGTGCCGAACAGCTTGTCCACGATCCCACTGTAGAAGGCGAAGCCCTCCGCGGACTTCATGGCGTCGTCGCGGGCGTCGCGGAGCGGCTTGCCGTTGCTCAGACACTCCTGCAGGGCGAGTTCCTCGGCGTGCTCGCGCGTGACCTCGGCCACGCGCATCAGCAGGTCGCGCCGCTGGGTGGCCGGCATCGCCGCCCAGGCCGGTAAGGCCTCCTTCGCGGCTCGGACCGCGGCGTGGACGTCTTCCTCCCGGCCGCGGGCGACCTGGCAGATCTCCTCCGCGGTCGCGGGGTCGTGCACCGCGAACCGCTCGCCGGATCGGGCGGGCGTGGGCTTACCACTGATCCACAGGTCCCAGCGAGGCCGCAGCCGGGGCGGCTGGCTGCGCTTCCCGTCCTCTCGTGAGCCTGGCTTGGTGTGATGGGCCGCGTGTGTGGACATCGTTGCTCCGTTCCGCTGCGTCGTGATCCGGACCGGCGATCCCGGATGGCGACCCTTTCCGCGCCCCATGCCTTCGGCAGACCGCCCGGCAAAGGATGTGGCCAGATTATCCGAAGGACCCTCTCCCGACCAGCGCCGGGCTGGCCGGGGGACCGGACGGGATTTGTGAAGGTCGAGGCGAGCCTCTCAGAGCCCCGAGCGCGAGCAAGCGGGTTGCCGCGAGCCCTTCCGGATGCGTGCAGCGGATCGCCCCGTCGCTGGCGCTGCGGGCTCTGAAACGACTTCCGTCCTGGCCGCCTGGACGCTCGACGCCCCAGATGCCTACGCCACGGCCTTGGCCTTGAAGGCCGCCGGACCCGCATGGAACATCTGCACGAAGTGCTCGGTCTTCTTCGGACAGATCCTGGTGTGGCGGTTGTTGCTGTCCTCGCACACCGCGCCCCGAACGCCGATCAGGTCCGGGTTGATCTCGAACAGCCGCTCGGCGTGCTCGAACTTGAGTGAGCCGGCCAGGGCCACGCCCAGCCCGGCGTCCCGGGCCGCCTTCACGAAGTCCTTCAGCTCCTGCACCGACATGTTGTCGAACAGCGTCTTGCCGTCCTTGATGGCCGTGTCGACCATGACCAGGTCGCACTTGGCGTCACGGGCTGCCTTGACCACGTCGAAGGCGCTCACGCCGCCGAACCGCCGCCAGTCGGCATACCCGGAGGCGACCACGTCGGCGGTATCGCTGACCATGCGCACCGCCTTGCGGATCGCGTCCATCATTTCAAACGCCTGCTCGTAGGTGTTCATCCCGTGCAGGCCGGCCTTGACGTAGGTGACGCCCGTCTGGGCCACACCGTACGCGGCCAGGGCCGCCGTGCCCGGCTTGAACGGCAGATCGCCCAGCGTCGCGCTGGTCTTGATGCCCTTCTCGCGGCAGGCCTCCACCACGCGCTTCGTGTTCCAGGGGAACTGTGCCCCCAGCGATCCTTCCTTGGTGTTCTTCACATCCAGGATGTCCATGCCATAATCGATCACGGACATCGCCTCTTCCACCGATTCCGGACTGATCAGCACTTTCATTCCACACCTCCAATTGAACATCAACCGGCTTGAGCCTGAGGCTCCGCCTGCAACACGGTCTTCAACACTTTCCCTACTGCCGACTTCGGCAGTGACTTTCGTATGTGAACGTGGGCGGGCAGTTTGTACGGCTCGAGCTGCTTTCGGCAGTGATCGAGCAACTCCTCTGTCGTGACGCCTTCCCCCCGGCCCTTGAGGACCACGAACGCATGCAGTTCCAGCTCGAACACGCCCTTGGGGTCCGGCCGGCCGACCACCGCCGATTCCCCGACCGCCGGATGCGAGTTCAGAGCGGCCTCGACCTCGTGCGGGATCACCTTGCGCCCGCCGATCTTCAGCACGTCGTCCATGCGGCCCAGCAGTTCCACGTCGCCCCGGCTGTTCACGCGGGCCAGGTCGCCGCTGTGGAACCCGTCGACCTCCAACCGGGCGCGCTCGTCCGCGGGATGGCCCCAGTAGCCCTTCATCAGCCCCCGCCCCCGCAGCACGATCTCGCCGGTCTCGCCCTTGCCCGCCGGGCGACCATCCCCGTTCACGACCCGCAATTCGAGTCCCGGCGAGACCCCCGAGATCCGGTTGAGCCGGCCTTCCTCGCCCCGCTCCAGGAAACCGACCCGGGCCTCGGTCAGACCGTAGGGCAGGTGGACCGGTGTGGTCGGCAGCAGTTGTCGCAGGGCATTGAGCCGCTCGGGCGACATGGGCGCTGAGCCGATTTCAACGTATCTGAGGTGGTCGTCCGCCTCGCGGAGCACGGGGGCGAAATGATCGATCATGATGCCGCAAGCCGCCGGCACGAGAAGCAGCGCCGTGGGGCGCTGTTCGCGCAGCCACTTCAGGGCCTGATAGATGTCCGTGGCCACGATCATCGATCCGCCGGCCATCATGTACGCCAGCACCTGGCGGAACGCGAGCCCGTGATACAATGGCAACGAGATCACGATGCAGTCGTTCGCGGTTACCCCGGGGTAGTCCCGCGAGAACTCCGCTCCGGCCAGCCAGCTTGCGTGGGTGTGTATCACGCCCTTGGGCAGGCCTGTCGATCCGCTGGTGTAGGTGATCGACACAATGTCGTCGGATTGTCCGCCGCGCCAGGTCCGGCTGTCGAAGGGAGCATCCGCCTCGAGCACCGCGTTCAGCGATTCAACCTCCGTGGATTCGATGCCCGACAGGGCGAACGTCTGGTTCTGGACGAATACCGCCTTGAGGTCCTGGAAGGGCCAGCAGGCGGCCTCGAACTGCTCGGCCACGCTGCGGCCCAGGATCAGCGCCGTGGGACGGGCATCCTCCACCACGTGCCGCATGTTCGCCGGCCGGATGGCCGTGGACTCCGGGACCAGTACCGCCCCGGCCTTCCACACCGCAAAGCACGCCACCACGAATTCGACCGAGTTCGGCAGCACCACCAGCACGCGGTCGCCCCTGGCGACGCCCTTGCTCATCAAGGCTGCCGCGAGTCGGTTGGACCACAGGTCGATCTGCCCGTAGCTGTACCTGCCCTCGGCGCTGGCGATCCCTGCACCGGGCCGGTTCGCACGCGCCGCCCGATCGAGGATCTCGGGCAGCAGCCGGGCGGCGCCAGCCAGGGCGCCGCCGTGGAACCGCCGGCTCTGGATGAACTCCTCGACGTCGGCTTGCGTGAACCGCCACAGCTTGCCCATCTTCAGGCCGCGAAGTTCGCCCCGACGGGCGTAGCGGTACAGCGTGTCGAGTTCGACGCCCAGGAGCGACGCGACGTCGTCCGCCGTGTGCAACTTGGAGGATGACGGGTCCACTTGTTTCCCTCTCCCATTGACGGCCGGAACCGATGGCCCCCGCGCGCAATTGACAGCTTCCATCGATCCAATTGACCGATGATCCCGGCTCAGCGGCTCAGTTCAACGGTGTGCGTCAGGCCCGAGTGGGCATTGCCGGGAACGGATCCTGATGGGCGTGGCTCTAAAACCTGCGGGCGCTCCACGACGCCCTATCCTGGTACATCCCGGTATTTCCCGGCAAGGCACCAAGTTGTCAGCTTTGCTACGATCATAGTGGCCATTCGCCCGTTTTGGCCACGAAAAGATGTGAGATCTCACGAAAAACTCACGCCTGCAGGCGTCTCTCGCAAACCGATCTTGAGGCGACGATTCATTGTGTTGAAAAGGATCACGTGTCTTGATATCGACTCATTTATTGAACGGGCGAACGAAAGGACGTGTATCCCTCCGGCAAGCAACAGATTATGCGCAGCGACCCGTCGCTTGCCTTGGCGGGGCGCTACGGTATGTTCTGGCATGTCCGGTCGGTCGGCCCGATGCCGATGCGCCCGGGCGGCGCACTCGCAGGGAGGGTGAGTGTTGGCACCATACTTGGAAGGACTCAACGAGCCGCAGCGGCAGGCGGTCACTCATGGGGACGGGTCGCTGCTGGTGATCGCCGGGGCGGGCACCGGCAAGACCAGGACGCTGGCTTGCCGGGTGGCGTGCCTGATCGACGGCGGGGTTTCCCCCGAACGGATTCTGCTGCTGACGTTCACCCGACGGGCGGCCGCGGAGATGCTCGGCCGCGCGGGGCGGATGATCGGTCCGGGTGCCGCCAAGGTCTGGGGCGGCACGTTCCACGCCGTCGCCAACCGACTCCTGCGTATCTACGCCGGGGCCCTCGGCATCGCCGTCGACTTCACCGTCATCGACCAGGGTGACGCCGCCGACGTCATGAACCTGATCCGCGGCGAGCTGGGCGTCGCTAAAGGCGACCGGCGATTCCCGCGCAAGGAGACGCTCGTCCGCATCTACTCACGCACGGTCAATGCCGGCGACAAGCTCAGCACCGTGCTGGAGCGTAACTTCCCCTGGTGCGAGCACGCGATCGACGAGATCCGGGCCATCTTCGATCGCTTCGCTCAGCGGAAGCGCGACAACAACGTGCTGGACTACGACGACCTGCTGCTGTTCTGGCGGGCGCTCGCAACCGACTCGCCCGCCGCCGAGACCGTGGCCGACCGATTCGACCACATCCTCGTGGACGAGTACCAGGACACCAACGCCCTGCAAGGCGAGATCCTCCGGGCCATGCGGCGGACCATTCCCAACATCATGGTGGTGGGCGACGATGCCCAGTCGATCTATTCGTTCCGGGCCGCCACGGTCCGAAACATCCTCGATTTCCCGGTGCAGTTTCCCGGCGCCCGCATCGTCACCCTCGAAC
>JACQVT010000634.1 GCA_016209665.1 Planctomycetota bacterium
ATGGTGACGGCTGCTTCACCGACAGGCCGGTCACGATCCTGGCCACGGTCTACGAGAGCTTCGGCCGCGAGGTCGTCAAGTTGCTCGCTACGCTCGGGATCATCGCCGAGATCCGCCGCCGACGACCGGCGACCGAGCAGGGCTGGAAGGCGCAGTGGATCGTCACCGTCAAGGACGCCCTGGCCCTGGAGCGGGCAGAGCGCACCGTCGGCTCTCAGGCGTGCACGCCCTGGGTGGCGCGGCACGGCAAGCAGTCCGGCTACTGCGTGCCTGGCTGGATGGTCAAGCGCGACATCCCGCGCCAGGACTGGGTGTCGCTCTGGTCGGCCGCCCGCGACCAGAACATGAACAGCGCCACCCTCACGGCGCTGGTCGAGGCGACGCACTATGTCCCGGTCGCCGTGCGGGAGGTGCGGCCCGGCGGCGCGGCGCACACCTACGACATCGAGGTGCGTGACGGCAGCATGTTCGTGGCCGAGGGGTACCTCGTGCACAACACGGCCATGCTGTCGCTGTTCGACTACGACGACCACGAGATGCTGACCTGCAAGGGCGGCGACTTCGAGCGCGACAACAGCCAGCGCTGGAACGCCAACAACTCGGCGGTCTGGCCGGAGGGCGGCATCTCGCAGGTCCAGTTCCTCGAGCAGTGGCTGGAGATGGTGAAGTCCGAGCGCGGCGAGCCGGGCATCTTCAACCGCCAGGCGACGCTCGACCTTCGCCCGCAGCGGCGGACGGCGGCCGACTTCGGCACGAATCCGTGCGTTGTGGCCGAGACCTGGGTTGCCGTGGCGGATGGCAGGGGCCGTGTCCGCATGGCCGACCTGGTGGCTGAGGGTCGCGATGTCCCCGTGTACACCGTGCAGGACGGACAGCTCGTGGTCCGCACGATGCGCAACCCGCGGCGGACCGGGACCGACGTGCCGGTCTACCGAGTGACGTTCTCAGATGGCACCTCGATTCGCGTTACGGCAAACCACAAGTTCGTGCTCACCGACGGCACGCAGCGGCAGGCGGCGGACCTGCGGCCGAATGACGCCTTGACGAGCATGAGTGTCTACTCGTACCAGAAGCGGGGTCTGCCCAAGACGGAGAAAGTGGCGTACGACGCCGAAGGCAGCTACCGCATGCTGCAGTTTGGCCAAACGCTCCGGAAGCCGGAGTACCAGGCTTTCGCCCGGCAACACGATCTGCCGCAGAGCTTTTCGGCCTACCGGCGGGCGTATTTCGGCGGCGACGTGAGCCACGCGCTGCGGACGATCTCGGAGCGGCTTGGCGTCATGCCGCGGTTCGAGGCCGAGGCTCGCCGGGTGACAGATCTGCCGGTAGTGTTCCGCGACGGCCACACGTGGGTCGTGAAGAGCTGCGAGGGATGCGGCAAGCGCCTGGAGGTGCTGCTGAGTCGTCGCGAGCAGTCCTTCTGCCGCCCATGCTCGCAGCGGGAGTTCTACCGCCGCTTCGGCAGCACGGCCAGGGTGGAGGCACTCCGCAATGGGCACGAGCGCAAGCGGGTCGTCGTACGAGACCGGCAGATGCGCATCTACAACGACCTGCTCTTCCGCCTCGGCCGCCATCCCAGCAAGCGAGAATGGCAGGTGGAGTGCCGGTCGCAGGGCGTGTCGCCGGAGATCAGTCGCACCAGCAGTCCGTTCCGCTACTGGTCTGAGCTGGAAGCGTCGGCGCTGGGAGCGAACCACCGCGTCGTGAGTGTTGAGCCCGACGGCTTCGAGGACGTCTACACCGGCACGGTGGACGACACGCACACCTTCTTCGCCATTGGTACAGAGCGCGTGAACCGGTCCGGTGCAACGGACATGGCCTACGTGCTGAACGTGCAGTGCGGCGAGATCGTTCTGCGGCCCTGGGAGCTGTGCAACCTCTCCATCGCCGTCGCGCGGGCGAACGACACGCGCGAGACGCTGCGGGAGAAGGTGGAGGTGGCCACCATCATCGGCACCATCCAGTCGCTGGCCACCACCTTCCCCGGCCTGCGGCCGATGTGGAAGCAGAGCTGCGACGAGGAGCGGCTGCTGGGCGTCGACATCACCGGGCAGATGGACAGCCTCGCGGCCCAGGACGCGGAGACCATGCAGTACCTGCGCGGCGTAGCGGTCGAGACGAACCGCGCGCTGGCGGAGCGGCTGGGCATCAACCAGTCGGCGGCCGTGACCACGGTCAAGCCGAGCGGCAACAGCTCGCAGCTGCTCGACTGCTCCTCGGGCCTGCACGCGCGGTGGGCCCGGTACTACGTCCGCAACGTGCGCGTCTCGGCCGCCAGCCCCGTCTTCAAGGTGCTGCGCGACGCCGGCGCGCCGATGGACCCGGAGAACGGCCAGACCCCCGAGAACGCCAACTGCGTGACACCCGATACGAAAGTGCTGACCGACGATCTGAGATGGGTGCCCGCCGGTGAACTGAAGGTCGGCGATGGCATCATCGGCTTTGATGAGGTACCTGAATCGGGCAAGAAGCGCCACTATCGGAGAGCGACGGTAACGTACGCAGGCCGAAAGCTGAGCCGCGTTCTCCGCATCAGCCTGGATGACGGCCAGGTTCTCCGCTGCACCCCCGATCACAAGTGGCTCGTCTTGGATACCGGTGGCACGGCCACCTGGATGACTGCGGAAGAGATGCTGCACAGGTCGGCGCGCAAGAACTTCCACATCAGGCTGCCCAGGTATTGGAACGGGTATGACGTAGACACGAGTTATGGTGCCGGGTACCTTGCTGGGTTGCTGGACGGTGAGGGCTATCTCGGCGCAGTTGAAAGAACGACCAATATCGGCTTCATTCAGAACGAAGGTGTCGTGTACACGCGGGGCGTCACCGAGCTTCGGGCCCGCGGGTATCAGGTGGTAACGCGCGCCAAACAGAATGGTTTTAGAACAGACGAGGATTGCCGACAAGTTGCCGTCGTGGGGGGAAGGACCGAGCTCTTGCGACTGCTATCCGAAGTCAGGCCGATGAGACTCGTGGATAAGCTTGTAAGCAGGATTCACACGCTCTCACTGGTGGCCTTTGCAACGCCCTCTATATCAGCCGTGGAAGAAGATGGAGAACAGGAGATTGCTGTCCTTTCCTCGAGCTGTCAGACGTATCTGGCGGAGGGCTTTGCCGCTCACAATACCTGGGTGGTGCACTTCCCGGCCCGGGCGCCCGACGGCGCCGTCACCCGCAAGGACCGCTCGGCCGTCGAGCAGTGCGAGTACTGGCTGCGCAACAAGCTCAGCTGGACCGAGCACAACCCGTCGGTCACGATCACCTACCGGCCCGACGAGGTGGTCGACCTGGCCGGCTGGGTATGGCAGCACCGCGACCTGATCGGCGGGATGGCCTTCCTGCCAGCGTTCGACGCGCAGTACGACCAGCTGCCCTACATCGAGATCTCCCAGGCCGAGTACGAGCGGCGCGCCGCGGCCTTCCCGGAGATCGACTTCGCCAAGCTCTGGCGCTACGAGAGCGAGGACCTGACCTCGGCCGCCCAGGAGCTCGCCTGCCTGGCCGGCCAGTGCGAGGTCGAGAGCTAGCCGCAGAACGTCGTCAGCACGTCTGGGCTGTGGCCCCCACCGGACCCGACCCGTCCGGCGGGGGCCTCGTGCTGCGTGGATGGGCGCGAAGGCGCGCCTGCACATAACAGGGCACGGGCGCCCGCCGTTAGACGGGGTAGTGAGCGCGACGACGGCCATCGTCGTCGCGGGCCTCCAGGAGGTGTCTCCATGCGGGTGCTGCTAGCCGAGGACGACGCCGTGCTGGCCGAGGTAGCCCTCGAGGCGCTCGGCGACGACGGCCACACGGTGACGCACGTGACGACCCTGGCCGACGCACGCAAGCTGGCGGCCGTCGACCAGTGGGACGTGCTCATCGTCGACGGCTTCGGCCCGTCCTACGACCGGCCTGCTGCCGAGGAGCGCGAAGCCCTCGTCGAGCTGGCCAGCCACGGGCGCGTAGTGCTGGCCACCTGCCGGCCCTGGGCGACCGAGGTGCGACCCGAGGACCTCGGCGTCACCGCCGTGCTCAGCAAGCCCTACGACCTCGACCGCCTGCTCGAGACCGTGCGCTCCCGCTAACACCGCCGGCGCGAGACCGTGCGCTCCCGCTAAATGCTTCCGCGCCGCGAATGCGCGATGCGGAGGCTGATGTCGAACTCAAACAGGGGCGAATCCATGCAGCGTCCTCAAGCGGGAAGCATCTAGCGCCGCCGGCGCGGGCGTGTCGTCCCCTCCGGGGCGCCGCCGTCGGCCCGGGCGAGTACGATGGAGGTCCAGTCTCGGCTCAGGCCGGCGAGGCGGTTGACCGGTCGCCCGTCGCCGGCCGGCGGCGCCCGCCCGGGATGGGGGTCAGCGAGCGACGGCGGAGCCGCCCTCGAGCACGACGACCTCGCCCGTCGCGTCGTCCCGCTCGATCAGGTCCAGCACCGCCCGGGCGACGACCTCGATCGGGATCTCGACCCCGGTGTCGTAGTCGGCAGGTCGGCCGGTCCGCCGACCCCAGTCGGTGGGTACGTTGCCGGGGGCGATGGCGTTGACCCGCACGCGCGGCCACAGCCCCTCCGCCAGACAACGGGTGAGGTGGACC
>JACQVT010000635.1 GCA_016209665.1 Planctomycetota bacterium
AACGTCGTCAACGCCCTCGGCTTCATGTGGAACCCCAAGACCGAGGGCAAGTCCGTCTGGCAGGCCCTGGCCAACCCGGAACTATGGCTCAACGCCTCGGGCCAGATCTTCTTCACCCTGTCCGTCGGCTTCGGCATCGTCCTCAACTACGCCAGCTACCTCCGCCGCGATGACGACGTCGTGCTCTCCGGCCTGACCGCCAGTTCCACCAACGAGTTCTGCGAGGTCTGCCTCGGCGGCCTCATTACCGTCCCCGTCGCCTTTTTGTTCCTCGGCGCCGAGAACCTCACCAAGGACGTCCTCGGCTCGAGTTTCAGCCTCGGGTTTATCGCCCTGCCCACCGTCTTCGCCCGAATGCCCGCCGGCTGGATCTTCGGCGCCGTCTGGTTCTTCATGCTCTTCGTGGCCGCCATCACCAGCTCCCTCAGCATGCTCCAGCCGGCCATTGCCTTCTTCGAGGAGGCCTTCGGCATGGGCCGCCGCCTGAGCGTCACCTGCCTCGGCCTGCTCGGGGCCATCGGCTCGCTCCTGGTGGTGTACTTCTCCAAGAACCTGCTCGCCCTGGACACGTTGGATTTCTGGATCGGCGGCGTCTGCATCTTCTGCCTGGCCACCGTGGAGGTCATCCTCGCCGGGTGGGTGTTCGGCATCCGCCGCCTCCGCGCCGAGGCCGGCCGCGGGGCCGCCCTCCGCGTGCCCTCCTTCTTCTGGTTCATCATCAAGTACATCTCGCCCGCGTATCTGCTGGGGATTTTCGGCCTGTGGTGCTACTACAACCTGCCCCAGCGGATCCGGGACATCCGGGGCATGAGCAGCGAGGACCGCGGTACGGTCCTGCTCATTCTGTCGTTGATCGTCCTGCTGCTTGTCTTCTTCGGCCTGCTGATCAACCTCGCCGGCAAACGGTGGCGGGCCATGGGGAAGACGGCCGTGGCCGCCGAAGCCGATTACCCCGACGTCCGAGCCGCCGGCGCCGACCGGAGAACCTCGCCATGACCGCCGCCGGCTGGATTCTGATGCTGGTCTCCTGTGGGCTGGTCACCGTCCTCGTCGTGTTCTGCTATCGCCGCGTCCTCCGCACCCCCAGGCCCACCGAACACCTCCACGCCCCCCTCGAAATCGACACCCACGACGCCGATACCTGACGTCGTCGGCCGTCTCGTTACCGGCCGTCTTTTCTCCCGCGCCCCATCCGAGTATGTTACTCCATCGGCATCCACGGACCCCAAGTGCCCGGGCTCGTCTCCAACTCAACCGGGCGCTAAACGGAGAGGTGTACACATGACGACGCCATGCGGTTTCAGGACGGCGACAACCTTCGGAGTGGGACTGATCTTGCTGCTGGTGTGTTCTTGCGCCGAGACGGCAGGCACCGAAGGCGGCATCGCCCGGGCCGGCGACGAGCGGGCCGGGAAAGGAAAGAATCAAATGAACTGCGAAGTGGAAAACTGGGGCACCGTCGATGGCCAACAGGTTCTTCTCTACCACCTGTCAAACGCCAACGGCATGACGGCCGACATCAGCAACTACGGCGGCATCGTCACCCGGCTCGTCGTGCCCGACCGCAACGGCAGGCTCGACGATGTCGTGCTCGGCTACGACAAGCTGGCGGACTACCTCAAGGCCACGCCCTACTTCGGCGCCATCGTCGGCCGTTACGGCAACCGCATCGCCAAGGGCCGATTCACCCTCGACGGCGTCGAGTACAAACTCGCCACCAACAACAACGAGAACCACCTGCACGGCGGCCTGAAGGGCTTCGACAAGGTCGTCTGGGCCGTCGCCGGTGAGGGCGTTGACGCCAAGGGCGTCCGCCTCACGCTCACCTACGCGAGCAAGGACGGCGAGGAGGGCTACCCCGGCAACCTGAAGGCCACCGTCGTCTACACGCTCACCCACAACAATGAGCTGAAGATCGACTACGAGGCCACCACCGACAAGGCCACGCCGATCAACCTGACCCACCACGGCTACTGGAACCTCGCCGGGGCCGGCAACGGCGACATCCTCGGCCACGAGCTGATGCTCAACGCCGACCGCTTCACGCCCGTCGACGCCACGCTCATCACCACCGGCGAGCTGCGAGCCGTCAAGGGCACGCCCTTCGATTTCACCACGCCCACCGCCATCGGCGCCCGCGTCAACCAGGACGACGAGCAGCTCAAGTTCGGCAAGGGCTACGACCACAACTTCGTACTCAACAAGACCGGCAGCGGCATGACCCTCGCCGCCCGCGTCTTCGAGTCCACCAGCGGCCGCGTCATGGAGGTCTACACCACCGAGCCGGGCATCCAGTTCTACTGCGGCAACTTCCTCGACGGCAGCAACGTCGGCAAGGACGGCAAGGTCTACCACCATCGTTACGGCTTCTGCCTAGAGACGCAGCACTTCCCCGACTCGCCCAACAAGCAGGACAACCCCCAGTTCCCCTCGGCCATCCTGGGCCCGGGCCAGACCTACGAGCACCACACGGTCTACAAGTTCTCGACCAAGTGAAACCCGGAAACCCGCCATGTCCACCACGCGAACCCTCGGAGCCCTGACGGTTCACTCGATCTCGATCCAATACCGCGACACTTATCTGGCGGTCTGAGGCGGCGCTCACCAGAACACGACGTACAACCCCAACGTCACCACCACCACCGCCAGCCCCAGCGTGAACACCGACCGCGAGGGCTTCATGTCGAAGTCCTGGTTGACCGGCATCGTGACCGGCTGCTTCAACGGAGCAGCGGCGGTGATGACGCCCATCACCAGCAACACCAGGATGAACGTGATGCCCATCCGGTTAAGGAAGGCCATGTCGTACAGATAGCCCAGTGCCCGATCAAAGCCGCCGGGGGCGGCGCCGAGGCCGGCGAACACCTCGCCGGCCTTGGTTTCCGCCGTCAAAAACGTGTACTTCGACTGGAGGATCCACCCGACGGGCCATTTCATCGCGCTGTAGATGATGGGGCAACTGATCATGCCGGCGATCCCGGCCATCGCCGGGGCCCGCGGCACCGCGAACCCGAACACGAACGCCGCCAGGATGCCCGGCGAGAACAGGCCCTGGAACTCCTGAATGAACTTGAACACCCCGCCGAACCGCGGATCGGCCAGCGTGGGCGCCAGCGTGCAGGCGACGATCATGAAGATGATGGTCAGCACCCGTCCCAGCCAGACCAGGCTCTTCTGGGACGCATTCGGGCTCAATAGCCGCTTGTAGATGTCCATCGTGAAGATGGTCGAGGCGGAGTTGAGCATCGAGGCCAGGGAGCTGATGACCGCCCCGGCCAGGGCGGCGAGCACGAAACCGCGCCAGCCCTCGCCGATCAACTCGCGGATCAGCAGGGGATACGCCTGGTCGACCGCGGTCTCCATGCTGATGTGCAGCTTCTCGCGGAACAGTGCCGGAGCGATGATGCCGGGAATCACGATCACGAACGGGATAATCAGCTTGAGGGCGGCCGCGAAAATGACGCCAAGCTGGCCCTCGCGAAGCGTCCGGGCGGCAAGCGTGCGTTGCGTGATGTACTGATTCAAGCCCCAGTAGTAGAAGTTGGGAATCCAGATGCCCAGGACGAGAATGGTCCACGGCAGTTCCGGATGCGTCGCGGGCAGCACCATGTGCATCTTGCCGGAAACCTCGGGGTATTGCATGGCGGCCCCCCAGCCCCCGATCGCCCGCAAGGCGAACAGGGTTACCACGGCCCCGCCCAGGATCAGCGCCGAACCCTGCACCAGGTCCGCCCACAACACCGCCTTCAGCCCGCCGAACGCCGTGTACACCACGGCCACTACGCCGATCATCCAGATGCCCTTGACCAGCGTCACTTCACCCACCAGCGGGTAGATGTGCTTGCCGAAGAATGTGTCCAGCGTCACGCCGCCCGAGTACACCACCGCCACCGTGGTGACGAACACGAACATCAGCAGCAGGAAGAATGACATGATCAGACGGGCCGTCGTGTTGTACCGGTATTCCAGGTACTCGGGGATCGTGAAGATGCCCGCCCGCAAAAAGCGAGGCAAAAAGAAGATCGCCACGCAGACCAGCGTGATCGCCGCGATCCACTCGTAGCTGGCGATGGCCAGCCCGGCGTTGCCGGCCCCGGCGCCGGACATGCCCACGAACTGCTCCGTCGAGATGTTGGCGGCGATCAGCGAGAAGCCGATCAGTGGCCAGGTGGCGGCGCGGCCGGCCAGAAAGTAGTCGGTCGAGTCCTTCTCCTTGCGGCTCATGAACATGGCGAAGCCGACGACAAACAGAACGAACCCGACGAAGAAAACGATGTCCAAGGTTGTCAACTGCATGAGTTGTCCTCGTGCGACGGCTGGCCTCGGAAGAGAGCCCGGCCTTCCGGGCAACGTCGATACACGACGCCGGTCCCACCGCTACCGCCGGACTCGACCCGAACCGATCAGGCCCGCGGCGGTTGGCCTCGACTGCCGGCAACGCCCTCCCTGAACCGTGACGAAAAGGCCGGAATGGCAAGAAAACCGGGCCTGGACTATATCCCCCCCATCTCCCCCGATCAAGACGCCCCGATCCGCGTCCAGGACATTCATTCTCCTCTCCACCCGCTCGCGGCCTCGCGAAGCCCTGAACGCGATCGTCACGCACGCGCCCAGATGCCGCACCGGGTGCGTGACAGAATCGGCGGGGTATTTCAGAGCCCCGAGCGCAAGCGAGTGGGTTG
>JACQVT010000636.1 GCA_016209665.1 Planctomycetota bacterium
GGACCGCCCCAAGTTCAAGGCCATGGCGTTCATCCGGGTTGAACTCGACCGGCGGCTGACCTATCGAGGGTGGTAGAAAAAAAGGGGACATTCTGCTTTTCGAATAAAGTAGAATGTCCCCTTTACCTTCCTGCTTTTCGAATAAAGTAGAATGTCCCCTTTACCTTCCGGGCATCCGGTCTGTTGGGGCTCGCCAACCCTCATTTCCAATTCAGGATCGAGCCTCGTGGGACGCGGCCTGATGGTTCACCCGGCTTTGTTGTCACATCGGCGCCGCGCCGCTTTGGTGGGGGGTGGAGCCGGGGGCTGCCGATGCGGGCGCACGCGGTTCCGCCGGGCCGAGCAGCCGCAGGATCGACCGGGCCGCCGCCACCTGGATGCGGGGATCGTCGGACATCTCCATGCACCGATACAGCGCGGGCAGGGCCCGGCGGTCGCGCATGTCGCCCAGGGTCATCGCGGCCATCGACCGCACCCGCATGATCTGGTTCTCGGGCGGGTCGTCGGGCAGGCTCGCATCGGGGGCGGCCCAGGTCAACGACTGCATTGCCAGATCGAACCCGTCGAGTCGCCCGTGCATGGCCAGGCCGCGGGCGGCGGCCAGCTTGGCCTCCAGGTACGGGGCGTTGACCATCCGCGTCTGCAACACGCTGATGCTTTCCTCGTCCCGCACCCGGCCCAGGGCCAACAAGGCAAACGGCTGACGATACCCGATCCCGCCGAACGCATCGCGGACAAACCGGGCCTGGGCGTCGGGGTCGCCGAGCAGGGCCAGGGCCTCGACGGCCTGCAATCGCACGCCGTCATCGTTATCCTCGGCAACCGACCGCTTGAGCAGCGGCGCGACCTTGGGGTTGCCGAGCAGGCCCAAGGTCATGGCCGCGTTCCGCCGAACGCCGGCATCGGGAGCGTTCTGGAGGGCATCCGCCCACGCCTGTCGATACGAGAACTCGCCCAGCCGCTCCAGCGCGTAGAACGCAGCCACCCGCACGCTCGCGTCGGGATCGCCCACCAAGTTGCGGATGGCATCGGTGCTGCCGTGGTCCTGAATCCTTCCCAGGGCCATGCAGGCGGCGAACCGCACACCGGCGTGCTCATCCCGCAGGCCCTCGGCAATCAAGCCGGCGGCATCACCGTCCAACACCTCGGCCGCGGCCTCCATCGACTGGGCCCGCACCGCGGGGTTACCTGGGAACCTCATGCCTCGATGCAGGCACAGTGCGGCCCGCTCGCGCAGCTCGATTTCGGGCGGCGCGGAGGCGCATCCAACTCCGGCCAGGCCGACCACCAGGCTGACGGCCGCTACGCTCAATCGAACGGCGCCCTCGAGTCGTGAAAGTCCGGGAAATCGTCGTGCATGACAGTGCCCCGCGTCTTCAAAGCGTGTGTGAGAAGCGCTTTCCGAACCGCCCCCGTCAGGAAGCGGACGGCGGCGAACGACGCCCGGGGCGCCAGAAGCCCGCTCCCTCACGGTCGTGGTTCCGACCGGCTTTCCCCTACGGTCGCGGATCCGACGAGCCTCGCGTTTCTCACACACCCGCTCAGAAGCGGGGGAGCAGAATCTGACTCGCGAGCCGGTGAGCCGCCACAGGTCATCGGCTTCCCCAGGTCCAGAAGGACCTGGGCCACCCTGGCGGATGACGGTCATGGGGAAACAAACTGCCATCCGACCAAGCCGAACCCGTGGGTTCATGTCGTTGCCTCCTTCGCCGCCGGCGCCGAGGCCGATGCCGCCGCAGCCCGACGCCTCGATCGCCCTCCGCGCAGCCCGCCGACGATGGAATCGCCCGCCACCAGGACCGTCAGTCCCAGACACACGAAGCCGAACACGTCGCCATGGACGCTGTAGAAGCTCACTCGCTCGTCGAGCTTCACGTGGGCCACGCGGTAGCCGGTGCCGCCGGCGTGCGGCGCGCGGCCGGGTTCGACCACCAGGTCGTGCCAGCAGCCGTCCGGGTCGATGAACCCGCTGACGCCCGTGTTGACCGCCCGGGCGATGCCGACGCGGTTTTCGATCGCCCGAAACGCGCAGTTCACGAGGTGCTGGGGCTGCTGGTTGCCGTGGCCGAACCAGCCGTCGTTGCTGATGTTCAGCATGAAGTCGACGCGCTTGGTGCCGTCGCTCGACGCCACGAACCGGCGGAAGACCTGCGGGATCACGTCCTCGTAGCAGATGGTCACGCCGAATCGGCCGTCCCGGCCCGACGCCGCCTGCGGCAGGTTCAGCACCGTGAACTCCTTGCCCGCCGTGAGCGAATACTCGAACGGCGGCTCGCCGGGCCGAGGGGGCCGGCCCCACGGGTTCCAGGGCCCGTCATTCAGGAAACGATACAGCCAGAACAGCCCCGGTGTGTACCGGAACGGCACGTACTCGCCGAACGGCA
>JACQVT010000606.1 GCA_016209665.1 Planctomycetota bacterium
CACCAGGTCCGTCGACGCTCTCATACGTTCATACGTTCATACGTTCATACGTTCATACGGTGCTTACCGCCTCATGATACACGTCGTCAGATCGCACCACTGGCAGGGCACGCCGTGGGCCTCGACCTGCTCGCTGTTGCCGATGCCGATCAGGCCGGACACGCTCTTGATCGGCTGCATGATCATGGTCGGCAGCAGCCGAACGCCGATGGCCTTGGCGTTGACGACGGCGAAGACGGAGATTTGTTCCTCGAGCGGCAGCCCGCAGTAGCCGGGGCTGAACGGTGGCGTGAGGGCCTCGTCGGCCCCGGCCTCCTCGAAGTAAACCACATCGGCCAGGGCGTCGACCGCCGCGTCCGCGGCCGCCGACCCCACCGCGTTGAGGACGTACCCTTCGAGGCGGGCCCCCGCCCGCAGCCGCTGGTCCGCCAGCCGCTCGATCTCGTCGCCCACCGTGACGACGAAGGCCGCCACCCGCGTCGCCGGCCTGAGGAAACCCGCGATCGGGCCGCGAACGGGAGGATAACTGCCCAGGGCCAGCTCGGTGTCGGTCATCCGCGTCACTGGATGCACGCGGTACGTGCCGCGGGCGTGGATGCGCGGCCGCGTCTCCTCGATGAGCCGCTCGACGAGGGCCTGATGTTCCGGCCGGACCCGGGTCTGCTTTCCGCAACCCATCATGCGGAGAACCTCGTCGGGCTCGACGCGAACGTCGAGATCGACGACGCGGCCCGATGAGCCACTCATCGCTGGGAGACCCGCACCTGTCATGGAAAGAACAACTACGTTAGGCGGCACGCACGCCCGGCCTCGATCATGGCCTTCACGTTCTCCAGTGGAGAGAACGAGTCCACCTCGCACCCCGGCATCACGCAGGCGGTGGTGTGGGGGATGGTCGCGTCGATGAACTCACGGACCATCCGCCTCACTTCCGCGGGGCGGCCGTGACAAGCCAACTGCGTCGTTGGCGAGTTCATGGCACACTGCTTACCGCCGAGAAGCCTGGCGACCTGCTCGAACCACTGGGGCCATGAAAGGTCCTGCCCGTAATAAGGCATATCGTACTGGATGCCTTTGACGCCGGGCAGGTCACGGATCAATTCTAGCGCGCGGGGCAGGTTCCGGCCACAATGGTGCCAAAAAACGTAGGGGAAGATCTGCGTGGCCTTCTCCGCGAAGACGCGGTCCACGCCGGCGAACCGGGCCAGGTGCTTGGGCCCCCAGGTCCGGGCCCCGCCGAACAGGCAGCAGAAGGTTCCCCCGTTCCCGGCCGCGAACTGGCGGTAGAACTCCAGGGCCTCTAAGCGCTCCTGGAGACACAAGTTCAGATAATGTTGGGTCTTCTCGGGCTCGGTGACCATCCACCGCTGGAAGTTCTGGACCTCGACGATCGTCTCGGCGTAGTTCGTCGGGGTGGCGATGCCGACGATGATCGGCACCTGGCGGTCCATCCTCTCCTGGAACTCCAGCAACTGGAGCATGTGCGGGGTGTAGTGGGTGACCGGCCGCGAGCCGTCCAGGTGCTTCTCGAACGCCCGTGTCTCGTACATCTCGATCGCCTCGTCCAGCGTGCGGGCGATCGGCTTGAACATCAGGTAATCCTTCTCGCCGCGATGGATGAAGTGCTCGGCCCGACGCTCGGCCGGGATGAAGTTCTCAATCTGGTGGCTGATGTCCACGTACATCCAGATCGCGTCCAGCCGCAGGTCGGCCCAGGTCTTGATGCAGGCATCGGTGGTCTTGTCGACGTCGTGGTAGATCTCGCGGTGTGAGTAGCCGGCGTAGGTAATCTGCCAGTAGTCCAGCTCCGGGGCCACCGGCACGTAGTCCGTCTGCTTCAGGTCCATCGCCCCGGCGAGCCGCTCCCAGTGCGTCATCTCCCCGATCGGCGGCAATTTCCCCTTGAGCCGGCCCACCCATTCATCCACGATCTGGCTCATGATTCCTCACTCCACGCCCAGGAGCCGCCTGATCTTCTCCACGCCCTTCCAGGCGTCGTCGCTGGCGTCGTCGGCGCCCATGCGTCGGGCCGCCTCGGCGTCCACCGCCGGCCCGCCGCAGATGATCTTCACGCGCTCCCGCAGGCCCGCCTTGGTGATCGCTTCCACCGTTGCCTTCGTGTGCATGAACGTCGACGTCATGTAGGTGCCCAGGCCCACGATTTGCGGGTGGTGCTTGCGGATGCCCTCGACGAAAGCCTCGTCGGTGAGGTCCTCGCCCAGGTCGATCACCCTTAGCCCGCTGGCCTCGAACACGGGCATGGCCACCTGTTTGCCCACGGTGTGCACGTCGCCGTGGATGTTCCCCATGATGACCGTGCCCAGGACGTGGTCGTCCTTGTCGGCCCGCAAGAGCGGCCGCACGACCGCCAGCCCGGCGAAATACACGTCGCAGGCCACCAGCACCTCGGGCATGAACATCTCGCCGCTGTTGAACTTCTTGCCTACCTCGCGCATACCGGCCGACAGGCCCTGGGTCAGCACCTTGGCCGGGGCGAGCCCCCCGTCCAGCGCCGCCTGTACGCGCGGCACCACGCCACTCAGGTCCAGTTCCTCCACCGCCGCTGATAACTGCCTCAGGATGTCTGATTCGCTCATCTGCGTGAACCTCGTTGCTGTCCGAACCCGCCGCGACCGCCGGACCTCAGTCCTCCGGCAGGGGTTGACCCTTGGTCTCCGGCGCGAACACCACCACGACCAGTCCCACCAGGTAGATGAAAATCATCAGGAACGATCCGTAACGGATCGCCAGTTCCGCGTTGTTCACCGCCGAGGGCAGTAGCGGCAACGACAGCGTGCCGGCCATGAACATGCCCTTCAGTCCGGCCTTGATCTTCGGCGCCAGGGCGGCCAGGAACCGTCCGACATTGTAGCAGAAACCCACGCCCGTCGACCGCAGCCGGGTCGGGAAGAGTTCGGGGAAGTAGATCGCGTAACCCCCGAACGGCCCCAGCGTCACGAAGCCCACGAGCGGGGCGAGGATGTAGGCCTCGAGGATCGTATGGGCGAACAGGAACGTGTAGGCCACGACGACGAAGGCGGCCAGGAAGAACAGCGCGAAGGCCGGCCGGCGGCCCACCCGCAGCGACAGTAGGGTAAACGCCGAGATGCCGAAGAATGCCCCGAACTGCTGCAAGAAGAACGCCCAGGACACGAACGTGTCGCGTCGTTCCAGGGAGTAGGTCTTGGCGATGATGCGGTTCAACTCCGGCGTGAAGAAGGCGACGCCCCACAGCCCGCCCACGCCGACCACGCCGAGCAGCAGCCCGATGATGGCCCTCGATCGCCAGCGATGGTCCCCCAGCAGGCCGAGGTAGGAGGACTTTTTCGTCGTGATCCCCTGAGCCCGTTCCGCCAGCCATTTGGCCCGGGCCTGCTTCCACTTCTGGGGCTCCTTGAGCTTAAGAAAGACGAGCACCGCGACCAACCCCGGGACCGCCCCCACCGCGAACAGCCAACGCCAACCCAACACGGGCAGGATGAGGGCCGAGAGCACCGCGGCGGTCATGTTCCCCGCCGCGGACAACGCTTGCAGGGTTCCCAGGGCCGCCGGCCGCGAACGGTCCGGCATCGACTCGGCGACCAACGCCGCCCCGGCGGCGAACTCCCCGCCCACGCCCAGGGCGGTCAGGAACCGCATGACGTTGAACCAGGTCTCGTCGTGCGCCAGTCCGTTGAGGCCGGTGAACACCGCGTAGGTCAGAATCGTCAGAGCCATGGTCTTCGCCCGGCCCAGGGAGTCGCCGATCCATCCGAAGAACAGCCCGCCGATCGCCCAACCCATCACGAAAATCATCGTCGAGTCGTCGCCGGCCCGATCGGTCCGGGTCTTCGCAATCTCCTGGCCGAGGTGGTGGGCAAGGATCGATTCGGGCACCGCGGCCGTGTCGTCCAGCAGCCGGTCCACCGCCTCCGTCGACAACGCCGACCGGTCGACCAGGGCTTGCAGCGCCGCCCGGTCGTAACTCTCCGCCCGAGCGTTGACTTCGACCAGCTTCGCGACGCCCATCTCGATGAAGCGGGGAGCGAGGATCTCGGCCCCGATCGCCGACGCCACGTCTTTGCGCGTGACTTTCGCGCGGGGTTGGCCGTGGCTGTCGAATTGCAGCTTCTGTTTCTGTTCCGCCGTCAGCAGACCGTCGGCCACCAGACTCTCCAGGTCCGCGGGCGTGTACGTGGTCTTGACCCGATCGCCCAGCTTCGCCAGCCCCGGGCCGACAGGGTCGAACTTCAGCACGTCCTGCATGGCCGGGCCGCGGCCCAGGTTGAAGAACTGCTGGTCCATCGTGTCGAACATCCAGCCCATCGACGCGATGATCAGCACCCACCATTGGTAGCGGCTGAGGCCGCGGTACCAGGGTATCGAGGTCCCCGACGACAACTGCGGATCCGCTTGGGCCATGGGTCAGCACACGGGTTGGGGGAACGGGACATCGTCCGGCGATCCCTACCACCGGATCAGAAGGATGTTAGTGGAAACAGCGACGGGCGTCCAACCTGGGGAGCGGCGGCCCCACCGCAACGGCGTGGGAAGGCATTGTGGCACAGCCGCCCCCGGCTGTGCATCGACTGCGCATCTACGCCCCAGTCACCCAGCCGAGGGCGGCTGGGCCACAAGTTGGCCAGCAACCCTTGCCACACCCCCACCGCAAGAGGAGCAGGCTGCTAACGGGCGATCGACGCGGCCAGCCGGTCGGCGTGGGCAGCCAGGACCAACTCGACGATCTGCCGGGTCGAGAACCGCTCGATGTTGACGAGCAGATCGAACCGCATGGGGTCGGTGGCATCCACGTGGAAGTGGTGCCGGATGAACCCGTGGCGCTCGGCCTCGATCCGGGCGACCTCGGCCCGGGCCTTCTCCAGCGAGATCGCGCCGCGCTGAGCGAAGTTGCGAGCGCAGTAATCCATGGAGGCGATCAGTTTGACCCGCAGGCCCTTCGTGCGCGGCAGGATCAGGTCCGCCGACCGCCCGACGAACACCGCCGGTCCCTGGCGGGCAAGGCACAACACCGTCTCCACCAGCCGATGGAAGTAATCGTTCTTGCGGAATGAACTCTCCGCGAGGCAGCGCACCGTCACCTCCAGCCAGCCCAGATCGCGCTCGTCCATCGTGCGGTAGAGGGCGGCCCGCGTCTGGTCGTCGTGGGCCATGGTGGTGAGAAGTTCGCGGTCAAACACCGGCCAGCCGAGTTCCCGCCCCAGGGCCGCCGCCACGTCGTTGCCGCCGGCCCCCACGATGTTCGCGAGGGTGATGAAGTCCGCCACCTCCTGTCGCCCGTCGCACTCCGGGTGCTGTCCGCGGGCGATCTCCCAGTTGCGCATCTGCTTTTCGACGAAACGAGAGAGGTTCGACTCGCGGGAAATGGTCTTGGCGGCCATAGTGCTCCTCCGGCATCGCGACGCGCCGTCCGCGGCGCGGTCCGTCGAACGGATTCCAGGGC
>JACQVT010000605.1 GCA_016209665.1 Planctomycetota bacterium
AGACCGAGAAAACCGCCCGAGAAGATGTACCTGCCTTCAACGTCCTTGCGGTTGACCCACCAGGTGAAGTTGAGCATGAGCTTCTGGAAGGCACGGGCCAGGAACAGGCGGTCACGCTCGCCCCGCGGCGCCGTCATCTTGTAGACGCGCCAGCAGGCCCATGCGTGAACCGGTGGATTGACGTCGCCCAACGCGAATTCGTACGCCGGCAACTGCCCGTTCGGGTGCATGTACCATTCGCGGAGGAACAGGATGAGCTGGTTCTTGGCGAATTCAGGATCGATTCGGCCGAACGGAATCATGTGGAAGGCCAGGTCCCACGCGGCGTACCACGGGTACTCCCATTTGTCGGGCACGGAAAGCACGTCGCGGTTGTACAGATGCTTCCAGTCAGCATTGCGGCCGTGCGCCCGGCTTTCCGGAGGCGGCGGCATGTTCGGATCGCCCTTGAACCAGTCTTCGACGACGTAGTGATAGAACTGCTTGGACCACAACAGGCCAGCGTAGGCCTGGCGGGAAACGTTCCCGGCGTCGTCGGATTCGGCGGTAATCACCGGGGCATAAAACTCATCTGCCTCGGCGATGCGTGATTGGAACACGCGGTCAAACGACCGGCCGAACGTCGGTCCGCGTGCTTCTTTCTCGGCCGTGAGCCGCAAGCTCACCGTCGCCTCGCCTCCGCCGGGCGCGTCCAGCACATAATGCGCGGCTGCCTTTGTGCCAAAGCCATCTCTTTTCACCAGATCGGACCGACCGTGAATGACGTACTGGTGGAACGCGTCCTTGACGTACAGGCTGTGGCTGGGCTGTCCGAACAGCCGCTCCGTATTCGTTTCGTTTTCGGTGAACAGGATCAATGGCTTCCGGCCATTCGGATCCTTACCGACGGCGAGTTGATACCGACCAAGCGTCACGTGGTCGGCAATCAGCGTTGCCTCGTCGAGTTGCCGGATGGACGGCTTGGGCCAACACCCTTCATGCAGGCAACCCCAAGCCCAGGTATTTCGAAACCAAAGGGTGGGCAGCAAATGCAGGACTGCCGAGTCGGGACCGCGATTCGCCACGGTGATGCGGATGAGCAGGTCCTCTGGTGACGCCTTGGCGTACTCGACGAAGACATCGAAGTACTTGCTCTGATCGAATACACCCGTGTCAGCCAACTCAAACTCGGGCAGGCTGCGGCCACGTCGTCGCGATTCGTCGATCAACTGCAGGTACGGAAACTCGGCTTGCGGATACTTATACAGAGCTTTCATGTACGAGTGCGTCGGCGTGGATTCCAGGTAGAAGTAGCACTCCTTCACGTCCTCGCCATGATTACCTTCGGCGTTGGTCAACCCGAACAGTCGCTCCTTCAGGATCGGATCGCGGCCGTTCCACATCGCCAGGGCAAAACACAAGCGACATTCGCGATCACAGACGCCCAGGAGACCGTCTTCGCCCCATCGGTACGCGCGGCTGCGGGCGTGATCGTGGGGGAAGTACTCCCAATTGGAGCCGTCCGCGGAGTAGTCCTCGCGTACTGTCGACCACTGCCGCTCGGCGAGGTATGGCCCCCAGCGCTTCCAGTTCTTTGCCCGCCGGGCGTCCTCATACAACCGGCGCCGTTCGGCGCCCCCCGTAGACGCTTTATTCCTTATGCTCATGGGCAATTACTTTCTGCTGCGATACCAAGCGCGAAACACATCCAGGAGCGAGAGAGCTTCTCTTCACGTTCGAGGCCGTGGCCCTCGCGATCCGTCATTCTCGCGGAGCGACCATTGTCCAGCGAGCATGCGCGCGGCTGGTGTCCTCCGCAAGGACGTGAAACTCAAGCGAGGCCCTGTCGTACCCGACAGGTGGTCGGTCTGGCTCCGGTGCCACGCATGCACCATGCACGCATGCCGACAAGCCAGCCCGTATGCCCGAGCCACCTGCGACTCAATAGACCCAGCACGAGTCCGTAGGCCAAGTGCGCCAGGACCACGGTCACGGGCATACTGGGCATATTCCATCCCATGAAACCGATGCCGAGCGATTTGACGGCCGGACTCAAGAGGAAACCGAGCCCGATGAGTTGGCCATACACCAGCGCCCACAGGATCGACGTTCGCCCGAACATGGTAGCGAATATGATTCCGAAGCATGCACCGTTCCAGAAATGATACATCCAACCAACCACATCCGACATCAGCGAAGGCCCAAGCATGAAGCGGTCCAGAAGAAGCACACCCAGTAGCCGCGGCAGGTCGCCGGGCATTCCCTCGAACACATGGAAGCTGGTTGCCCGCACGGCCTCCAGCCCGAACGTCGCGAGAAAGCCTGCCGCCGCACCTGCCAGCAACCGGTTGTGGAGACGCGTGTGCCCACGCCATGCAGCAAGCCCGACCAGGCCACACAAGAGCAGTCCAGATGGCAGGAGCAGTATCACTCCCAAATCCGACATCTTCGCGATCCCGGCCTGGGCCGCCGGGAAGATGTTTGGTGACACGCTGGCCAGCAACAGTGCGAGTGCCGACAGCATCACTTCTTCATTGAGAATCCGTCGCATTGCAAGCACCTCCGGTGCGGTGGCCCTTTTAAGGGCCACCGCACCATCGTCGAGAGACTACCGCGGCAGCATGGTCACCAACTTGTGGAGCTTCTCATCCAGCATCTTGGCGATCTGGTTTACTTTGGGCTTGGCGAACGTACCGAACTGTTCCGACGGCGGGATGTATCGCACGTAGGTATGACCCTGCGCGTCGGCGTAGATGTTGATGCGGATCGGCACAATGAGGCCAGCCCCGGGCTCTTCGGAGAACAACTGTCTGCCCACGTTGGGGTTGCCGACGAAGATGGTCTCGGACTTCACCTTCAGGCCGGTCATAGCGAGCACCTTGCCCTGGTGCAGCTCTCCCATGACCATCATTCCGTTGTCGGCGACCATCTTCTTGATCCGATCCAGCGTCTGCTCAACCGAACCGGAAACCTTCAGCACCACCCCAGGACCGGTGGATTGGCCACCGGCTGAAGGGCTCGTGGTTTGTGCAAAGACCGCCAGGGACAGTACACCCAGCATTCCCGCCCCGACTGCCGTTTTCTGCAGAACCGTTCTACGCAACATGGTTCGATCCTTTCGTTCAATCTGATCCGCAAACACCAACGACTCCGCCTCGCTACACCGCGGGGCGATACACCTCTGAATGTCCATGCGATCCGGCCGGCCGGGCTCGCATGTGCTTTCTCAGGTGAGTCGTCGGCCCCTCACAGACCTTACGCGGTTTCCTCAGAATCAGAACCGGCTCACCTGTGTCGTGATAACGTTGGAGGACGTGGAGAAGTCGCTCAGCAGGCTATTCCATGGAGCGAGGTTGTGTGCCCACATGGGTCAACGGCTTTGGACCATCTTGCGGCAGGAACAAGCGAAGCAGTATCAGAGACTGGTTGAGAGTAAGTCGACGGAGGTGGGATGCGGCGCTTTGGCTAGCGAGAAACCGGACATCGTCAGGGACCCGGTTACTCGGGCTTGCGTCGGAGAGTAGATTTCATCCTCTCTCGCGTCTCGGGGGTGAGCGTTTCGTCTGATCGTTCGATCGACCGCGTATCCGTGAACCGCAGGTGGAACAAGCGCGCCAGACCCCGCAACTGTCGGCCGTAAGCACTGCAGTGCCGGCACATGAGCAGGTGCATCCTCAGGCCCAGGCGGGTGGGCCACGAGAGGTGCCGGTCGAGCCCCTCGGAAATGAGTCGAACTGCTTCCTTGCAGGTGAGCATCAGACCTTGTCCTCACGCACAAACCAGTTTGACTCCAAGCACTTGCGTAGCCGGGCCCTGGCTCGATGGAGCATCACCCATAAATTGGTCGAACTCAGGTTCAGCGCCTTACAGATATCCTCGGACGGCGTCTCATCAATCACTCGCATCGTGAAAACCTGGCCGACGCGTTCAGGAACGCCGTCCAGGCAATGCCGGAACACCGCCCAGAATTCCTCCTTCTCGACCAACGAATCCGCGTCCACAGTCCAGTCTTTGGGCGGGGTCCGCCACCACCCGCGATCATCGAACCACTGGTCGATAACCTCGTCCGGTTCGAGCATTGCGCCGGCAGGTTGGCGGCCTTGCCGTCGTCGCCAGTCGAGGAGTTTGTGGCGGAGAATACCGATTAACCAGGTTCGCTCTGACGACTCCCCCTTGAAGCGGCCTGCCGCCTGCAGTGCGGCCACGAACGTCTCCTGAACCAGATCTTCCGCGACATCCCGACGGCCGACGCGAGCCACGGCGTACCGGTACAGGATGTCGCCGTGAGCATCGACCCAGACCTCGGCGGGTGACGTTGTCCCGCTGGCTGCTGATTCGACTTTGGGTGGTTCAGCCATGCCGCTGGCGTCCTTCGATCTTGGCCGCAGGTAACCTGATCATCGCAAGTGCGATCGACGGCACCGGCCTCTCACAGGAAGACTAACGCATAACATCATCGTCGTAAAGCGGCTACGCCAGATCAGGATGTTGAGCGGGTTCCCAGGACAGCAGGTTTGGATGTACCCAAACCTGCACAATGGCGACAGATCCTTCCGTCATCCTTCGAAGCACCGGCCCGAGCCGCCTTGTAGCCTTAACCTGTCGCCGATATGCCCTCGCGGGAAAGACGCTTGTGAAGGCCGCCGTCCTCCGCCGAGAGCGAGAGAGAACCCGAAGTTCAGCGGTGCATCGGACAGCGCCCTACCCGAAAGCTGCCTAATGAGGGCAAGCCGACGCGAAGGCCCCTGGCGACTCCGGCGGATCACCTGCTGGCTTGACAAAAGCGGTGCACGGAGGCCAACGTCTCGCTTGGCATGAGTATCATAGAAACCCTCCTGACCGCCTTTGATTGGCAAGGCACATTCGAGGCGACCCGGGCCGCCGGTTTGTGCACATTTTGTGCACATCGCCAAGCGGATTCGCGCTTTTTCGAGGGCTGTGATATGATTTCGCCGGGTTCGATTCTGCCCGGCTTGACGGTGGTGGACAGCCCGGGCCCCGACGCAAACGACATGGTGTACGCGGGCGCCGGCACTCACCCGGGCGTCAGCAAGGCCATTCTGTCGCGGGCTTTCAACGACTCGACCGACCTGATCTTTGCGCCAGGCACGCCCGCTGCAGGTTTTGATTTCGCGGCGGCCATCGGGGCCGGGGTGCTCAATTTTGGCAGTTTCACGATTTCGGCTTATGGCGCCAGCGGTTTCCTCGGCAGGGGCTTCACGCTCACCGGCACCGCCGGCCAGCCCGACGCCAGCGCGGCCAATGAACTGGCCGGCGGGAACTACGCCCTGACCGGCGGGTTCTGGGCCTCGACACCAGCGCTCTGCACGGAGTTTGCGACCGCCGACTTCGACCAGGATTGCGACGTGGACGAGGACGATTTCACCGCGTTTGCCGCCTGTGCCGCCGGCCCCGACGTGGGGCTCGGGCCAAGGTGCGAGGACAAGGACCTCGACGGCGACACCGACGCCGACAGCGACGACTTCGCCGTCTTCCAACTCTGCATCAGCGGCGCGAACCAGCCGGCTGACCCGAACTGCGCGCTGTGAAGGCGCTTGTTGTACCCCTACATCGTTCGCAAACACCTGCGCCCGCAAACAGGACACGGAACCGAGCCGGGATCGAAGAACCTATCGAATCCCGGCGACGGCATCGCCCCGGCCGATTCCGCAGTAATCCGCCAGGCCATCTGGCCGGTCGATTGACGCCCTGCCTAGACTCTGATGAGCAGTTCGGAGTCCTCGGGCCATCTTCCGGTAGTGTGCGACTGGATGCCGACGGTGGGCTTCGGTTCGCCCACGGGGCTCGTCCTGAGTCAGTGCCTGAGTGGAAGACGTGCGTCGCCCCGCTCATTGCTCTGGCACCGTCGATCCGCGTGCGCGGATCGGGGTTGTCTCCTCTGATACAGGGCGGGCGTGTGACGCCCCAGCCGATGACCGGCGGCTTCGCCGCAGCCTCGATCCAAGGGTCGTGGCCATATCGTGAGGTCTGCTTGGCCCGGCTAGCGGCAAGTTGCCGAGCAGGAGGAGGAAAACTTGAAGGCACCGGCCCTCCCCTACGTGAAGGCGACGGATGGCGCCTGGCTGCACCCCATCCATCGTGCGTCCGCATCCTACTACGCTGGCCGGGCCCCTCGAGCCGCCGCCTTCGACCCAACCACGACCGGATCTGAGATCACCACGCGCTGCCCCTGTGCGGGCAATATGGCCTTGTCACTGAGCCGTCTGGAGGGCCGCCGGCGAGACTTCGGCGTCCTTTACCGCTGGATCAGTGGCCGGAACCATGCAGCGGATCCGATCTGTGCGGATTTAGTGGGTCGCCGGCCGTCAGCGGTCGGCCCCGAAAGGCGAGGACGATGAAGCTGATGCCGCCCCGCGTTGTCATGACCCTGCCGGGCGAGGACAAAACGATCTCAAACAAGAAACGGAGGATCCCATGTACAAAATCAGAGGAATTCTGGTCTTCTCGATCGGCGTACTGCTTGTGATCTGGACTACCTCCGCGGCAATGGCCGCCACGCCGCTGGGCACTGACTTCACCTATCAGGGCCAGCTCAAATCCGCGGGCGTGGCTCTCACGGATACGGTGGACTTTGAGTTCACGCTGTGGGACGAGGCCGGCAGCGGCAGCCCGCCGGCGGGGGGCATGCAGATCGGCAACCCGTTCGCGGTCGACGACCTCGAGGTCGTTGACGGCCTGTTCACCGTGCAGCTCGACTTCGGCGCCACCGGCTTCAACGGCGAGGCCCGTTGGCTCCAGATCGCCGTGCGCCCGCACGATCCCACGGACACCCAGCCGCTGACCACGCTCGCCCCGCGGCAGTCCTTGACGGCTGCTCCTCATGCGCTCCTCGCGGCCGGCCCCTGGACCATCACGGGAAACGATTTGAGCTACACGGCCGGCAATGTGGCTATTGGCGCGGGCACGCCGGGCGGCAGCCGGCTCCGCGTTTGGAACCTCGACGCCGGCGACGGTCTGGACGTGCTGGCCGCCAACCAGGGCCAGAGAGCGATCATCGCCACGGCCGCGGGCGCTACCGGAATTGGCATCTTCGCCGCCGCCGACCATGCGAGCGGCGTGGCCGTTTATGGCCGGGGGCAGGGCGGCAACGCCGTCGGCGCTCTGGGCGTCGGCGATGGTGCGTTGGGTGCGGGGCGGCGCGCGGTCTACGGGCAGGCGACCGCTCCGGATGACTGGGCCGGGTACTTCGGCGGCCGTGCCTATTTCGACGGCCGCGTTGGCATCGGCGTCACCGATCCGCAGCACATGCTGCACATCGACGGCCCCAACAACATCTCGCTCGTGTACGCCGAGAACAACTGGATCACCATCCGCGGGATTCACCAGGCGTCGGGAACGTTTCCCGGCGTCCATGGTGAAACCGTGAGCGGACGCGGCGTCTCCGGCGTGGCCACGGCCCCAACCGGCACCAACTACGGTGTGTACGGCTCGACCAGCAGTCCCTCCGGCTATGGCGGGTTTTTCATCGGTCGCGGGTATTTCAGCGAGCGGGTCGGCCTTGGCTCTTTGGATCCGACGTATCGGCTTGATCTACCCAACATCGCCGACAACGGCATCGGGCGTGGGCGGGCCAACCGTTGGGACACGTACTCCTCGATTCGATGGAAAGAAAACGTGTGTCCAATCGGCGATGCCCGGGGCAAACTCCTGCGTCTGACCGGCGTCGAGTTCGACTGGAAACCGGAATCCGGCGGCAGCCACGACATCGGCTTCGTCGCCGAGGACGTGGGCAAGGTCCTGCCCGAGGCCGTCCGCGTCGTCGATCCCAAGACCGGCCACCTCGGCGTGAGCTACCCCAGCCTGATCCCGCTGCTCGTCGAGGCCACAAAGGAACTCCGGCGCACGATCGAGCAAAAAGATCTGGAAATCGCGGCGTTGCGGTCAGAGCACGCCGAGATGACCGCTCGACTGGAGCGGGTCGAGAAACTGTTGACTGCCAACCCCCATATCCAGGAGACGACAAAATGAAAAGGACGAATCGCCTGCATCGCATCAATACTTGGTCGCTGACGACGGCCTGTCTGTTCGTCACCGGCGCGTGGGCCTGGGGCGCCACGCCGCTGGGCACCGCGTTCACCTATCAGGGCAAGCTCGAACTCGACGGCGCGCCTGTCAACAACACGAGCCCGGGTTGCGAGTTGAGGTTCAGCCTGTGGGACGACCCCTCGGCCGGCACCCAGCTCGGCAGCACGCAAACGTTGACCAACGTGAGCGTGACCAAGGGCCTGTTCACCGTCGAGTTAAACGGCGGCGGCCAGTTTGGCCCCGATGCCCTCAACGGCGAGGCCCGATGGCTGGAGATCAGTGTCGCCTGCCCCTCCGGCGGCGCCTTGGCGCCGCTTGCGCCGCGCCAGCCGCTGACGGCCGCCCCCTACGCGCTTCAGACGCGCGGCATCTTCGTGGACGGCGCCGGCAACGTCGGCATCGGCACCACCAGTCC
>JACQVT010000608.1 GCA_016209665.1 Planctomycetota bacterium
CACTGTACGTGTGGCTGCCCGACGCGATGGAGGGCCCCAGCCCGGTGTCGGCCCTCATCCACGCCGCGACCATGGTGACGGCCGGAGTATACATGGTCGTCCGCTGCGGCGAGATCTTCATCGCTTCGCCGCTGGCCATCAGCGTGGTCGGCGCGGTGGGGGCGATGACGGCGTTGTACGCGGCGACGATCGCCGTCGCCCAGTACGACATGAAGCGCATCCTGGCCTATTCGACCATCAGCCAACTCGGCTACATGTTTCTCGGCGTGGGCGTGCTGGCGGCTGACTCGGCCATTTTCCATCTGTTCACGCACGCGTTCTTCAAGGCCCTGCTGTTCCTCGCTGCCGGCAGCGTGATGCACGCGATGGGCGGCGTCATCGACGTGCGGCAGTTCAGCGGCCTGCGGGGGGTCCTGCCCTGGACGTACCGGACGTTCGTGATCGGCGCCCTGGCCCTGGCCGGCTTCCCGTTCTTCTCGGGTTTCTTCAGCAAGGACGAGATCATCCACGCGGCGTTCGAGCGACACGCGGTGTTCGGCGTCATGGGCCTCGCCACCGCGCTGTTGACGGCGTTCTACACGTTCCGCATGGTGTTCCTGGCGTTCTGGGGCGAAAAGCGCGTGCCCGAGGGCGTGCATCCGCACGAATCGCCGCCCTGGATGCGGGTGTCGCTGGTGCTGCTGGCGGTGGGGGCGGTCGGGGCCGGCTACGTCGGCGTCACGCCCGGGGCCGGCGGGTTTGCCGGTGTTCTGGAGCCGCACGGGCCGTTCCATCACTTCCTCGAGCCGGCGACGGAATCGTTCCACGCGGCGGCCGCGGTGGATGCGGTTGTCGAGGCGGGGGAGCCCACGGCGCATCAGGACCACACGATGATGTACCTCTCCGCGATAATCTCGATCGCGGGGATCGTCGTGGCATGGTACCTTTACGTCCGGCGGCGCGATCTGCCGCGGCGGGTGGCGGCGGATCTGCCGGAACTGCACGCGCTGCTGCACAACAAGTACTACATCGACGACTGGAACGACGCGGTTGTCGTCCAGCCGCTGTGGCGGAGCGGCCGAGCGGCGTTCGCGATGGATGAATACGGCGTCGACGGGGCGCTGGGAGTGATCACGCTGATTCCCCGCGGCCTGGGCGGGCTGTTCCGCACGCTGCAGGATGGCCTGATCCAGGGCTACGGCCTGACGATGACGGCCGGCCTGCTGTTGCTGGCGCTGGTCGTGTTGATGATGCAGTAAAGTGGCTGATACGCATGATGGCGATCCTGAACGAATGGGTTCTCACCTGGCTGATCATCCTGCCGCTGGTCGGCACGATCGCGGTGGCGATCATGCGCACCGCGGACGATACCGACGCTGACCGCCGGCGGGTGGGCCGAGCGGCGTTCGCATGGTCGCTGGCGGTGCTGGCCCTGGCCGTGGCGATGGTGCTGCTGTTCTGCCGGGCCCGCGACGAGACGGGCGGGCCCGCGGTTGCCGCCGGCGAGTTCGCCCTGTCGCAGAACGTCAGTTGGATCGGCGACGTCGAGGGCCTCGAGCCCGTCCCGCGAGCGCCGCGCTACCTCGACCTGCGCTACCACGTCGGCGTCGACGGGCTGAGCGTCTGGCTGGTCCTGCTGTCGGCCCTGCTCACGACGCTGAGCGTCTGGGCCAGCTTCACCTATATCCGCACGAGGGTCAAGGAGTTCTACGCCCTCGTGCTGCTGCTCGAGATGGGCATGATCGGCGTGTTCTGCGCCCGCGACCTGCTGCTGTTCTACGTCTTCTTCGAGTTCACGTTGATTCCGCTGTTCTTCCTGATCGCCATCTGGGGTGGCACCGAGCGGCGGTTCGCGGCGATCAAGTTCTTCCTGTACACGTTCACGGGCAGCATGTTGACGTTCGCGGGCGTGCTGTACCTCGCTTACGCGGCGTACTCGCTGCCGGCGGAGCTGGGCGGCGGGCGGTTCACGTTCGACCTGGACACCCTACACCGACTGCGGTTGACCGACCGCGAGCAATGGTGGCTGTTCCTGGCGTTCGCGGCCGGTTTCGCCGTCAAGGTGCCGCTCTGGCCGTTTCACACCTGGTTGCCCCTGGCCCACACCGAGGCCCCGACCGCCGGCAGCGTCCTGCTCGCGGGCATCCTGCTCAAGCTCGGCACTTACGGTTTCCTGCGGTTCAACATCCCGCTGTTCCCGGCGGCGACGCAGACGTTCGCCCCGATGCTGGCGGTGCTGGCGATCATCGGCGTCGTCTACGCCGCCCTGGCCGCCTGGGTGCAGGGCGACATGAAGAAGCTGGTGGCGTACTCGTCGGTGTCGCACCTGGGCTTCTGCATCCTGGGCATGTTCAGTTTGAAGCAGGCCGGCGTGACCGGCTCCGTGCTGCACATGATCAACCACGGGTTGTCCACCGGGGCGCTGTTCCTCGTGGTCGGGATGATCTACGAGCGCTACCACACGCGGGAGTTCGGCCGGCTTGGCGGCTTGGCCCGGCGGATGCCGACGCTGTCGTTTTTCCTGGTCTTCTTCGCGCTGGCGAGCATCGGGGTGCCGGGGCTGACTGGGTTCGTCAGCGAGGTCCTGGTGCTGCTGGGGACGAGTACCGCGAGGCAGGCGACGGCCGGCTCGCCCGCCGGACCGCTGGGCGTCGCGTATGCCGCGTTCGCCGCCACGGGCGTGATCCTGAGTGCGATCTACATGCTGGCCATGTGCCAGCGGGTGCTGTTCGGCCCGCTCGTCGAGCCGGCCGGCGGCCACCACGAGGCCCACGACCTGCCCGCGGACCTGACGCGGCGCGAGATCGCGATCCTGACGCCGATCGCCGTGCTCTGCCTGGTGCTGGGGATCTATCCCAAGCCGGTCATCGACACCATTAACCCGGCGGTGGACCGGCAGGTGCTGGCCTTCGTCCACCCGCAGCCCGACGCCCGTGAACCGCTGGATGCATTCGCGGACGCGAACTCAAAGGACAAAGTGGGCCGGGTGAACAGCGATACTTCTCAAGGAAGGGCACCCGTAGCGGACTCTTACTTTCACACGTTCACACTTTCACACGTTCACACTCTTCCGCCGGAGGCCCACCCATGAACGGCGGCGACCTCCTGCGTCCGATCGCCCCGGAGCTGACCGTATTAGTCGGCGCGTGCGTCGTCCTGCTCGCCGGCGTCACGCGGGCCGGACGTGCCCGTGGCCTGACCGGCTGGCTCGCCCTGGGAACGATTGTCACCGCGCTGCTGATCGCCTGGAACTCGCCCGCGGGCAACGGCACCGCCTTCGGGATGCGAGTCGGCGATCTGGCATGGTACGTCCGGATGATCGCCCTGGCGGTTGGGGCGGTGGTGCTGCTGGTGCACTGGCAGTTGCCGTCGGCCGACGAGCGTGGCGACGTGTTTGCGATGATTCTCTTCAGCCTCGCCGGCATCCTGGGGACGGCCCTGGCGGATGACCTCGTGCTGCTATTCCTGTCCCTGGAACTGGTCAGCGTGCCGACCTACGTGTTGGTGTCCATCGGGCGCAGCGACGTGCGGGCCCAGGAGGCGGGCGTCAAGTACTTCTTCCTCGGGGCTCTGGCGTCCGCCCTGATGGTGTACGGGTTCAGCTTCCTGTACGGCGCTTCGGGCACAACCGCGATCAGCACGATGGCCCTGAACCCGCGGGGCGGCTACGCGACGCTCGGGCTGGTGCTGGCGTTTGCGGGGCTGGCGTACAAGATCGCTGCCGTCCCGTTCCATGCCTACGTCGCCGACGTGTATCAGGGGGCGGCCTCGCCGGTCACGGGTCTCCTGGGCTTTTTCCCCAAGCTGGCCGGCTTCATTGCCATCATGAAGCTCCTGTGGATTGTCCAGCCCTTCGATCCGGTCGCGACCGGCTGGAACCTGCCGTGGGCGGCGTTCGTCTTCCTGTGGATCGTGGCCGCGGCGACCATGACCGTCGGCAACGTGCTCGGCCTGATGCAGACCAACGTCAAACGCATGTTGGCGTATTCGAGCATCGCTCATTCCGGCTACATGCTCGTGGGCGTTCTGGTGGGACCGGTGACCGGCGGGGCGGCGTTTCGGGACGGCATCTCGGCCGTGCTGTTCTACATCGTGATCTACGGCCTGATGAACCTGGGCGCGTTCACCGTGCTGGCCATGATCACCAGCGACGGCCGAGCGGCCGAGGACCTCGACGACGTGGCGGGCCTGGCCCGTCGCCAGCCGGTGGCCGCGCTCGCCCTGGCCGTCTGCGTATTCAGCCTGATGGGCATGCCGCCCACCGCCGGCTTCCTGGGCAAGTTGTACGTGTTCAGCAGCGCGCTGGCGGCCGGCAACAACCCCTACTATTCCGCCCTGATCGCCCTAGCGATCATCGGCGTAATCAACTCGGCCATCGCGGCGGCCTACTACTTGCGAATCATCGGCGCCTGCTACGTCCGCGACGCCGTGCGAGAGCTGGGGGTTGTTCCAAAGAGCTTCGGCCTGCAACTGGGGCTGGTGATCTGCTGTACGGCCGTCCTGCTGATCGGCCTGTGGCCGCGGGGCCTGATCGCCATGGCCCGCCGCCCCTTCCACGACGCCCCGGTGACCACGCTGGTCCACACGCCGCCACCCCCCACGATGATGAACTCACCCTCTGCCCAGCGGTAAAGCACGGTCGGAGCGAGGTAGGGCATGGTCGGAGCGAAGCGCAGACCTGCTTTCAGCCTGGACTGCACCCCTGATTGCCAGGATACTCCTGCGTGCGAGTTGAACCAAGCGTATCTGCATCGAGGGTGCGGGCCATGCGTATCGGACACTGCATAGGTTTGGTGTTGAGCACGTTGATGGTGGCGGCGATTGCACGTGCCGCCGCCCTAACCTCGGCGCCGTCGATCGGCACGAGTCCATCGCCCGTTGTCCGGGCCGCGATCCTGAGCGAGCCGGGGATGCCGATCAAGGGCACGGCGTCCGCGCCGGAGGTGTTGGCCCGGATCCTGCGGGAGGCCGGCGTTGCGAGTGAACTGTTGTCCGCCGACCAGATTGCCGACGACGCGACGCTGAGCCCGTCCCGCTTCGATCTGCTGGTGGTTCCGACCGGCGAGAGTTTCCCGACGAAGGCCCGGGAGGCCGTCGTGCGTTTCCTCCACGGCGGCGGCGACCTGATCGCGATGGGCGGGTATGCGTTCAATGACTTGCTGGCCTACAACTCCGGGCGATGGGAGAGCGAAGCGGACCGGGCGCGGCGGCTTCTCGAATTCGCCATGCGTAGCGAGGCCAACCTGCTGGCCGACGGCGGGCTGGAATCATCCGCGCCGGCGACCGAACCGACGGCGACCGCGCCCGCGAGCCGTTGGTCTTGCAGCAATGCCGAGCGGTGCCAGATCGTCGAGGACCAGCCGCACGGCGGACGGTCCTGCGCCCGCGTGGATGTCCAACCGGGCAGTCCCCACCTCGGACCGATCTTTTGGCAGGATGTTTCCGCCAAGGCCGACACCCGATATCGGATCTCCGGCTGGATGCGGTCACACCAGGTGCGCGACACCGGGATGGCGTTCGTCGCTGCCTACCAGTACGACGCGGGCGGCAAGTTGGTCACGTTCCGCGACTTCGCCGTGGCCCGCGGCAACACGAACTGGACACAGTACCAATACGTCTTCACGACCAGTCCCGGTGTGACGCGGCTGCACGTCAAGTTCGGCCTCTATGAAGCCAACGGCACGGCCTGGTTCGACGACCTGCATCTCGCGGAGGTCCAGGGCGCCGGCGCCGAGCCGATGAACACCAGCACCGGCCGACCCGAGGACGGTCTGGTCACGCGGCCCGAGCAGATCGGGATGTTCGACGCATCGTTCCCGCTCAAGCGGGCCCGTCGCATCCGCACCGCGGCCGGACAACGCATTGTGTCGGCACCTCTGGACCTCCGCGAACCGCTGACCGGCTGGGCGGCGAGCGGCGTCACCAGCAACCAGGCCCGCTGGGTGCCGTTCTTGGAGACGTATGATCGCTACGATCGGCCGCGCGGCGCGGGCGGGGCCATGCTCCTGCACTACGGCGGCCACTACGCCGGTTCCGCCTGGGCGTACTTCGGCATCGACAACCTCGATCTGTTCGCCCAGGCGGGCGGGCCGCCGGCCCGGGCTCTCCAGCAGGTGGCCCGGTTCCTGGTTCGCGGGACGTTCCTGCGCAACCTGACGACCGAATCGCGGCTATACCGCGATGGCGAAGCCATCAGGGTAACGGTCGTGGTGGACAACCGCGGCAAAGCACCGCGGGACTGCTCGATTCGCTTTGCCATCACCGTCCCGGATTCCACCGCCGTGCTGGCAACGTCGACACAGGGCGCCGTGGTTCAGCCGGGCAAAACTGCGTCCGTGGATGTGACCTTCCCGGAATTCCGAGGCCCGGGCGATCTGTACCGACTGACGGCCGAGCTGTCGCTGGACGGCGAGGCGATCGATGAGTTGACCACCGGCTTCGTGATGGACCGGCCGGCCGTGGTGGCGGCCGGACCGCAGTTGCGCTTCCGCGACAACTACTTCACGCTCAACGGCCGGCCGATCTTCCTCTTCGGCAGCGACACGACGGCGACCGCCTACCGTTCGCCGAGCGAGAACCCGCTCACCTGGTCGCGGGACCACCTGGCCGCCCGCGACATGGGGATGAATCTGTACGAGAACCTGCAACTGTACCTCGAACTCGAACGCGCGGCCTACGCGTTCGCCGACAACGACTGGCAGGCATTCCGCGCGATGGGCCAGCTCACGCAGAAGCACGGCCTGGTGTTCATGCCGGGCATGTTGATCGGCCAGAACGTGGCTATCGGCGACGAGCTGTTGACAAGCGAGAGCGCGATCTGCCGCAAGTACGCCGAGCTGCTGCACGAGCTGCCGGGGCTACTGTACTACATCAACGGCGACTACCAGATGATGCCGGACAAGTTCCCCGCCGACGTGCGGACGCTGTGGAACCGCTGGCTGACGGAGCGTTACGGCACGACCGAACGGCTGCGTGAGGCCTGGGGCCAAGTCGCCGTCACCGCCAAGTTGGGCAGCCTCGCTTTCTGGCCGCCCAACAGCGGACGTTGGGATGATGTCGCGGCCGTGGATCGCCTGCGGTTTCAGACGTGGCTGACGCGGCGGTGGAACGAAGCCCACGTCGCAGCCATTCGGCCCGTCGACTCGCGGCACGCGATCACGTCGGAGTACTATCAGTTCGGCTGGGCCGGCATGGACCTCTTGCAGACCATCGACGGCCAGGACGTGTCGAACTTCGGCTTCTTCGACCGGCCCGAGGTCGACCTCGACATCCTGCCGCTGAAGATCCGCTACAACGACCTTCGGGCCCGCGGCAAGGGGGTTGCCCTGGGCGAATACGGCGTCAAGACCCATCCCGCCTGGACGATCGACAGTGGGGCCGACCATTACCACATCCGCCGCAGCGAGGAGCAGCAGGCCCAGTTATTCATGGCCGTCGCTCACTACGCCCTGGGCATGGGAGCGTGCAAGATCCAGAACTGGTGCCTGCGGGACTTCGACTCGTCGGTGTTCCCCTGGGGCATCTTCTATCCGAACGAGTGGATCCCCAAAGACGTCGCGTTCGTCCACCGGAATCAGTCACTGATCTGGCGGCACCTGACTCCGCGATACGTCGCTCCAGGCCTGACCCTGTGCATTCCCAACAACCTGCGGTTGGGGAACCACGAGATGGTGGGCCGGCAGGTGGCCGACCAAGCCAACGCCACGCTGCTCGGCCTGCACGCCGACTTCAACGTGATCGACGACCATCACCTCGATGCGTTGCCGGCCGCGACGCGGGTGATGGTCTACCCCGCGCCGTTCAGCATCGACGACGAGGCCTGGCAGCGCCTCGCGGCGTGGGTGAAGGCCGGCGGCAAGCTGCTGGTCACCGGCGATGTCTCCTACGACGGCGACCGGCAGCGGACGCGGGTCGCTCGTCTGACTGAACTGGCCGGCGTCGAACTGGCGGCGACGATATACCCCGACATCCAGCGGCCCGGCGAATTCAACACATCGACGAAGTTCACCATCGGCGATCTGGCGGCGATGCCGGCGAGCCCGTGCATCAAGATCAAGCCGGTCGGCGCCGAGGTACTCGGCCGGACCGGCGATGGTGATCCCGTGTTCCTCAGGAACATGGTAGAGGCGGGGCAGGTGTACCTGTTCACCGACCCGACCGAGCTGGCGGCCGACGAGGCGGCGGTGGCCACGCGGCGGGCCGTCTATGGTGCGTTTCTGCGCGCGGCCGGCGTCAGGCCGCTCGCCCTTCAGCCGGAGGAACCTTGGCTGCACGTGTTCGCCCAGCCCACCCAGAGCGGCATGGTCCACATGCTGTTCAACACGCGCAAGACCGGTGGGCAGCCGGTTACGGTTGCGACGGCGGCCGGTGAGGTGCAACTGGAGGTGCGGGCCCGTTATCCTGCGATGGCTGCCGTGACCAGCGAAGGCCGGGTCGTCGCGCTCACCACGGATGGAGTCGCCAAGACAGGCGGACAGGGGATCGTGCAGGGTAAAGGACTCAAGGGTTTGTTGTCGCTTGACGGAGCGGACCTCCGCCGATCGCAGGCGGTCCTCGTCGCACCGTTCGAGGCGGGGACGCTGTCGCTGCCCGCCCGCGACCCGGCGTCCATCGCGATCGTCGGCGATTTCCGGGATGGTCGATGGACGGAGTTGGAGCGTGCGAATCTGGAGGCGAGTAGAGGTCAACTCAAGATCGACGCGGACCGCGCGACGTGCCTGATCCTCGTCTGTCCTCCGGACAACGAACCGCGCTGGGCTGAGCATCTGACCCAGGCGATGCTGCGGCCGGATTCGATCGGTGGCTACTGATACGGAGCACGGTTTGACTCCGCGCGTAGCGGCCGGCGCCCTCGCCGGCCGACGGAACGCGAGGGGACGGCCTGCGAGGGCGCAGGCCGCTACATGCGACGCGCGGATTCAAACCGTAACCGGTATGAGCCGCCGTCACCGATCGACGGGGGATCCCCGCCGACCCTCTTTGGCGACCGGATCCGTAATGAAAGAGACAGGTGCCTGCGGGGGCACCTGTCTCTTTGGTTGTTGGAGGCCATCGCGATTTCGGACCGGATCAGCGTCGCTTGCGACCGATCAGGAGCCCGCCGAGTACGAACAGGGCCAGCCCGGCCGGTTCGGGAATGAACGTGAACTGGATCTTGTTGGCCACGTTGAAAAAGCTGCCGGTGGTGGCGTCCACGTTCGTGGTGTTGACGACGCTGCCGCTGGTCCACGAGTAACTATCAAAGTTCCATCGCGTCTCCACACCGTTGACGTCCCCGTGTCCGCTGTGCCGCACGAGCATGACCAGGTCCTGGCCCGG
>JACQVT010000640.1 GCA_016209665.1 Planctomycetota bacterium
ACTGCATCGTCTCCAGCAGCGGCTCGGTCAGCACGTCCAGCCGGGTATAGCAGCCCCACCGGCCCCGCACGTTCTCCTGCTTGATCTTCTCGCAGATCGAGGTGGCCCACTTGCGGTTCATCGTGAACGTGTCGTCCAGGAAGCTGAACCGCTCGACGCCGAAGTCCCGCTGCAGCGTCTTCATCTCCTCGACCACGCTCTCGGGCGAACGGTAACGGACCTTGCGGGTCCAGATGGTGTGGGACGAGCAGTACGCGCACTTGAACGGACAGCCGCGGCTCCCGAAGACGTTGCCCAGTTGGGCCCGCTCGGGGTCGCGGAAGTAGGCGTCGATGTACAGCGAGGCGGACTTGTCGGGCCAGGGCAGCGCGTCGAGGTCGTCGGCGTACTCCCGCGGCTTGTTGACCTTGACGCCTTGCGGCCCCCGCCAGGCGGTGCCGTCGACCTGCGAGAAGTCGGTTTCGCCCCGGCGAATCCGGGCGCACAGGTCGGCCATGGTCAGCTCGCCCTCGCCCATGACCACGGCCGTGACGTTCGGCTCATCCTCCAGGATCTCCCGGGCCTGCACCGTCGGATGGGGTCCGCCCCAGATGATCGGGATGTTCGGGACGACTTCCCGGGCGATCTGGTTCACCCGGACGGCCGACCCGTAGATCGGCGTCAGCACCGACACGCCCAGGATGTCGGGCCGGAAGTTGCGGATGGTGTCGCGCACCTCCCGCCAGACGAAGTGGTCGTCCTTCTTGAGGGCGTCGATGAACATCCAGTGCTGCTCGAGGAGCGACAGGTGGTTGTGCGGCACGACCTCGTCCAACTGGGCGTTCTCGACGTTGTAGATGCCGCAATCGAACCCCGCCACCTTGAGCGAACCGGCCAGGTAGCCCAGGCCGAGCGGGAAGTACAGGTTGTACACCCCCTTGAGCCGCTGGAACGGCGGATTGATCAGGAGGACCCGCCAGGTGCGGCCCGGCTCCGACGACGGCGCCACCCTTGACTCGCCGGGAACGCCTTCGCGTTCAAGAGCGGCGGAGCCGCACGGCGTGTCAAGGGCCACGGGCGACACCGGTGACGGGCCCGCCTGATAGAGTGGGAGCGATACGAAATGCGTCAGTGGAACCACGATGGCGTTCCTCCTCTTGGGGGGCGGGCTTCCAGCCCGCCTTCTGTGTGGGACCGGCATCTTGCCGGTCCCCCCAGAGCCGCAAACACACTCATCATTCCGCGTTCCTGGTCAGCCCAGGACAAACCTCTTGAGATCCTTGAGTCCATAGCCCGCACCCGGTCCCCCGTTGCGCGACGCCGCAATGGGATGCACGAACCGGTGCATCGAGGCGTTGTGCAGGGCAAAGCTGCAGTTGTAGCAGCGGCAACCCGAGACCTCGTGGCCCGAATTGGGCAGGTCCGTGATCTCGCCGCGGAACCGCCGATACTCCTCGCCGAACCAGACGTCCTTGAACCGGTGCGTCTGCAACGTGCCGAGAGCCCGCAGGCACTCGCAGCAGGGATTCACCGTGCCGTCGGCCAGAATGATCGAGAAATACCAGCCGATGTAGCAGGGGATCGTGCTGTGGACCTTGGCCGACCGCAGCTCGTCGCCCGGGCGGGCCCGGAAGAGGTCCGCGTTGGTCATGATGCCGAGCTGCTCGCCCAGCCGCTCCGCCTCCACCAGGTGGCGGTTCAGGGCTTCCTCGTTCTGCTCGTCGTTGAGCATCAGGAACTTCGTGCCCTCGTAGATGCTGATGCGGTTGAAGGCCACCCGCTGGGCCCCCACCTCGTGGGCCAGCCGCACCATGTCGGGCATCTCGAAGTAGTTGTTGTTCTGGATGACGAAGCTCAGGTGCATATAGGGGAATTCCGTCCCCTGACGCTTTTTCTGCCGCGTGAACTCGGACAGCGTGTGCTTGATCTTGTCGAACGCGTCCGGCTTGACCCCGCGGTGGATCTCGGCGTAGGACCGGGGGCTGCCCGCGTTGACACTCACGAAGATTTCCGCCAGGCCCATCCGAACGAGGTCCTCCACCTGCTCATCGGTGATCAGCGACCCGTTGGTGGTGATCGAGCAGTTGAAGTCCTTGCTCCGGGCGTAGGCCACCAGGTCGGTGAACCGCCGGTGGAGGAACGACTCGCCGCGGCCGATGAACTTGAGCTTCCGCGTGCCCATCTCGTGCAGGTCGTCGACCAGCCCGGTGAACATGTCGAACCGCATGTGGGCCTTGTTGCGGTCGATCTCGGGGTGGTCGTGGTAGTACTTCTCGGCGATGAAGTCGGGGTACGGGCTCTCCTTGTCGACGTAGGACGGATGGTCCCAGCAGAACTGGCAGCGGTAGTTGCAACTGTTCACCACGCCGACCTGGACGTACAACGGGCCGGTGTAGGCCTGGTCGCAGGTCCGCGCCCCCAGGGCGATCTTGGCCTGGTGGTTCAACTGCTGCAGCTTCATCGTCACGCCGGGACGCTTGAACGGCCTGGACGGCCGGCCGTTCGTGTCGGCGATTGCCGGCGGCTTCGTCGCCAGAATGGTGCCATTGCCTTTACTCATGACGGCTTGATTCCCTCTCTGGAGGCTTCATGTCCCGACGGGCTTTCCGGTCCGCCGTGGCCGCCGCAGCACGGAAGGGGGTTGAAAGTTCCAGGTGTCGCCACGCGGGCGGGGGCGATCGCGGGCCGACTGTCTTGGGGGGCGGGCATCCTTGCCCGCCTTCCTGTCTCGGGGGACGGCCCGCCCGCGGCGCCCTCCGCCCATTGAGCGCGACGGCTCCGGCAGAAGGCGTTGTAGTTGGTCACGAACAGCCGGCGATAGACGGCGGTCGGCAGAATCCAGCGCAGGGCGAACCGCACGGCCGCCGTCAGCTTGGCCGCCGGCGAGTACCGCCCGGTGAGCACGCGCCGCCAGTGCGACCAGGCGATGTGCCGGACGCTCTGGCTCCCCACCTCCCAGCCGTTGGCGGCAAGCTGGCCGCGAATCCGGGCCGGGTGGTAGTGGACCACGTGCCCCGAAGATTCGCGGAACAGGTCCTTGCGCCGGCGGCGAACCGACTCGTACCAGCAATCCTCGAGCGGCGTCCGCAGCAGCAGGTGGCCGCTGACGCGGCTCAACTCGGCGAGCACCTGGTCCGGCTTGTGTTGGTGCTCGATCACGTCGATCAACAAGGCGAGGTCGAAGCTGTGGTTGCGGAGCGGCAGGTAGGCCGCGTCCACGCGGACGTAGACCGCATCGGGGGCGTGCCCCCGGGCCACCTTGAGAATCTGCGTCGACCAGTCGGTCGAGGCCGTCTGGGGGATGCCCAACTCCACGGCGATCGTTCGGCCGAGCACGCCGGCGCCGCAACCCACGTCGAGCAGGCTGCGGTAGTGCATGTCCCGTTTGATCAGCGGCCGCAGCTCGCGCAGTTTCCACTCGGTGTCCTCGAGATGCACGTCCGGGTTGTCACCCACGTACTGCGACTCGTAGAAGTCAAAGTACGGGCTCTTCTCGAGGTTGGCCCGCCGGGGCAGCAGGTCGAACACGCCGTCGGTCGTGGGGTACGTGGTGCCGCACCGGCCGCAGTGCAGGCCCTCGGCGACGGGTTCGAGTGGGGCCTTGTCGATCGCCTGGCGCGGGCACGCCGCCACGCAGGCCGAGCAGGCCACGCAGGCGTTGTTCAGGACGGCGACGCCGCCGCTCACGCGGATGGCGCTGTACCCGCAGCTCGTCACGCATTCGTGCCGGCAGGCCTGCGGATCGCAGGCTTTGCCGACCACGTAGCACGTGGGACACGCCAGACTCGCCAGACCATCGGAGGGTTGATGGCGCAATTCGCCGGGCCGCGGCATCGGAGCACCGTGGCTCCCCAAGTCGAAAGGGCTCGGTCGCGGAACCTCACGGCCGCCCGGGTGGGAGTCGGTCGCTGCGCCGCGGGCGAGGAAGTCCGCCGCGCATCGCCGCCGCGTGAGCCCCAGGTACGTCAGGGCGGTAATGACGATGATCCGCAGGTCCTCGATGAATACGTTCCCCTTCTCGAAGACCCGCGAGTAGTGGTATTCGAGCTGGATCCGTTCCTCGTCGGTAACGTTCTCGCGGCCGATGATCTGCGTATAGCCCGTCAGGCCCTGCGGGCCGGCGAACCGCTCGGCCACCTCGTGCGTCGGCCCGAGCACCCCGATGACGTAGTCGGGGATCGGGCGGTTGCCGACCAGGCTCATTTCGCCCTTGAGCACGTTCCACAGTTGCGGCAGCTCGACGATCCAGAGCCGTTCGAGAATCCGGCCCATCCGCGTATAACTGGACTGGGCCTTGGCCACGTTGAGGAACCGGCCGTTGTTCTTGATGTTGACCAGTTGATCGAGGTTGCCGTCCGCCCCCTGGAACATGGTCCGCATCTTGTAAATGCGGGCCTGCCGGCCGAAGCGGATTCGCCGCATTTGCGAGTAGAAGATCGGCCGGCCGGTGTCACAGAGCGTGGCGATGGCCGCGACCAGAAGGGCCGGCCACAGGACGGCCAGCCCGACGACGGCCACGGTCAGATCGAGAACTCGCTTGGCCAGATGGTTCAACCGCACGCGGGCCGACGGCGTCCGCGGCCGGCCGAAATGCTCGTCGAACAGCGTATCGAGCCGGCGCGTCAGTTCCGGGTCGTGCAGACGGATTCGGCGCGGCGAGTCGTCCCACCTGGCCGCCGCCAGGCCCAGCGATCTGGGCGATAGGATTGTTGCCTCACTCAAGGTTCCACCCCTCGACGACGCGTCCGTCGGTTCACTCCCGACGCGGCACGTCCGATCAGGCGACGATGCCCACTCCGTCGGCCCCCACCGCGGATCACGATCTTTCTTCCCCCGTTCTCCAGCGGGTGACGATCCAATCGACCACACCCGGCATCAGCACGTTCAAGCCCACCAGGACGCGGGCCGCGGCGGTCAGCACGACCTCCCGCGAGGGCCGCTCGATGCACCGTACGATCCGCTCGGCCGCCCCCTGCTCGCTGCTGACCAGAAGACCGTTCGTCGAGCCGGGAGCCAGGCGGCCGGAGCACACGAGCGTCACCCGGATGCCCGTGCCTCGCACTTCAGTCCGCAGCGCGTCCGTCAAGGCATTAAGGGCCGCCTTGCTGGCCGCGTAGGCCCCGCGCATCGGCGTCGCCCGCTTGCCCAGCACCGAGGACACGTTCACCACATGCCCGCAGCCTTGCCGGCGCATGTGGGGCAGTACGGCCTGGCACAGCGTCATGGGGCCCAGGCAGTTCACCTCGAACAGCCGTCGGACATCGTCCGGGTCGGCCTGCTCGACCGGCCCTTCGATCTTGGCTCCGGCCGCGTTGACCAGCACGTCGATCCGGCCCCAGCGGGCGATCACCTCGTCGACCGTCGCCCGGACGGCCGCGGCGTCGCGGACGTCCATCGGCCACGCTCGGGCATCGCTCCCGAGTGCGGCGACCGCCGCGGCCACTTCCTGCAACGGTTCCGCACTGCGGGCCAACAAGCCCACCCGCGCGCCCCGGCCGGCACAAGCCAGGGCGATCTGTCTGCCCAGCCCGCGAGAGGCCCCCGTGACGACCACTACCCGGTCTCGCAGCGTCCTGTTCACTTTGCACACGCCCTCAGGCCGGGATTTTGCCCAGCCGCGGGCTGTATCGAATCATCGCCTCGTGATGCAGTCGCCGCAGCACGTCCTGGTCGGGGAACAGGTGGATGCCGTTGGCCAGTTCGTCCAGCACGTCCTGCGGTTTCATGTTGAGTTCCGCCTTGAGCCCGCCGGTCCGCCGATCCATCAGGACCGTCTTGAGCCACTCGATCTTGCGGATGGCCTTCAGCTCGGCCACCGACACCTTGGACAACTGCAGCTCGAACGCCCCGAAGCTGTAGTCCTCGAAGTCGACCGTGGCCTCGTCGATCATGTCCGCGGCCACGCACTCGTTGTAAAGCTGTGTCCCCGGCAGCGGCGTCACCAGGGCGAACGCGGAGACCGCCAGGTCCAGGTTGCGGGCGTACTCGACCGTCCGCATCACCTCGTCGAGCGTCTCGCCCGGGAAGCCGATCATGAAGAAGCCGCGAATCTCGATGTCCAGGTCCTTGGCCTTCCTGACGATCGGCGGGGCCAGCTTGATGTAGTTGGGCTTCTTGACCCGCCGCAGCGTGGCGTCGTTGGAGGACTCCACCGCGATGGTGAACCCGACGCAGCCGCTGGCCTTCATCTTCTCGAGCAGGGCCGGGCTCAGGAAGTTGACGCCCAGGCCGTTGTGGGCCTCCCAGGTGATGGGCAGCTTGCGCTCGACGATGCCGTCGAAGATCCGGGCCGCCCGCTCCATGTCGGCCGTGAAGTTGTCGTCCTGGAACGCGACCCGATTCACCCCGTAGGTCTCGATCAGGTGCTCCATCTCATCGAGCACGTTCTCGGCGCTGCGGGTGCGGTACTCCTTACCCCAGGTCGCGTTCTTGCCGCAGTAGGTGCACTTGAACGGGCAGCCGCGGGAGGTGGTCATCTGTTCGAGGCGGACGCCCGCCTCACCGTCGCGGCGGAGCCCTTGGACCTTACCGATTTTGTAATACGCGCTGGTGTCCACCAGGTGCCGGGCCGGGAAGGGAACCTCGTCGAGGTTCTCGATCCATCCGCGGCGGGCCTGAACGTGCACCCGGCCCTGGTAACGCCGGCACACGGCCCCGACGTCGGCCAGGCCCGCGCCGTTGCCGTTGAGCGAACGGAACAGGTCGACGACCACGCGCTCGCCTTCGCCCGTGACGCAATAGTCGACTGCGGGATCCTGGATCAGACGCTTGTAAAACGCCGACACGTGCGGCCCGCCGCAGACCACAACGATGTCGGGGTCGATCTCCTTGGCCATCCGGGCGATCATTAAGGCCCGGTTCTCCAGCGTCGAAAACAGCACCGACAAGCCGATCGCGTCCGGCCGGTACTCGAGGATCCGTTGCCGGATCTCCGCCATGCTCAGGCCGTACACCTCGCGGTCCTTGCCGATATCGATGGAGGTCTGGTAGCCCTCGCTCGGGCAGTCGACCAGCGACACGTCGTATCCGTCCCGATCCAGCACCGCGGCGATGTAGCCCAGGCCGAGCGGGAACATGGCCGTCTGCCGCGACTGGAACCGCGAGAAGACCATCGGCGGGAAGAACAGTTGCACCCGGCCAACCGGCCGAATGACACTGTCCGGCGAGGCCGTCTCGGCGAGATGCAAGGGGTCCCGCCGACAGACGTCCGTGGTTTGCAGTGGCAGCTCCAAGACCCTTTCCCTCCACAGGAGTCACAAGGCGAAGCGAGCTATCCCAATCCCGGTCCAGACGGTAGGTACTCACGAGTATAGGCACCGACCAGCGAGTAATCCAAGGGACTTACGGCCGCGAGGCGCACCGGAGCTGGTCTGGTAGGACTTATCCCCCGATCAGGCCTGTCGGCGATTCCGAATCTGGCGAACCGTGGGACGGACGTGGGCCATGTCTCGGCTCGGGGACGAGGTGTCCCTTCCTGAAACGGTGTTCGCCCTGGAGGAAGGAACTGCCAATAATTGACAGGAATTGCGTTCAAAAGCCATGTGAGCCGCACGAAGGATCGGCCGCGAGGGCCGGTCCGGAGGCGCAGGCCACGAACGCCGCCAGATCGTCGGCGTCCGTGTCGCCATCTCCGTCGAGGTCGGTGTCCAGGCACTCGGGGCCGGTTTGCCCCACCGACGGACCGGTCAGGCACACTTGCAGGTGGCCGAAGTCGACGCTGTCGGCGTCACCGTCGTGGTCGAAGTCCGCCGCGGCGAAGATGGACCGGCCGACCCAGACATCGCTCAGGCCCGCACCGCCGCTGCGGATTCCCGTAAACAGCAGGTATCGGACGTCTTTCGAGACTTCGGGCTCCCGGTCCGCACCCGGGGAATTCAGCTCAGGACCCAAGTTCTTGGGGGTGCTCCAGGTTGAGCCCACAAGATGCGCGACCCAGATGTCGCTGCTCCCGACGCCTCCCGGCCGGTCGGAGCTGAAATACAGCGTCCGCCCGTCGGCCGAGATCGACGGCTCGCTCTCGCCGGCGGGTGTGTTGACGGCGGGGCCGAGGTTCGTCGGCTCTGTCCATTCACCGTCGATCCGACGGCTCGTCCAGATGTCGGTCCGCCCGAAGCCGCCCGGCCGATCCGAACTGAAAAACAGCGTGTTTCCGTCGGCCGACAGGCTTGGGTCCGACGTGATGCGGGCCGCGTCGGGGTAGTTCACCAGGTCTCCGAGGTCCTGCGGGTCGGTCCAGACGCCGTCCACCTGGCGCGAGTACCAGATGCGTGTGCGGGCCACGTAGATGCCGCTGACCACCGCTCGCGTGAAGAACAACGTCTGCCCGTCGTATGAGATGCACGGCGCCTTGCGGAAGGCGAACGGCTCGTTCTCCTGAGGCATGTCCACCAGTGCCGGGGCGGTCCAGGTGCCGTTCACCCGCTGGGTGAAGAAGATTCTCGGCAGGCCCACGTAGTCCGGGCCATCCGACGCGAAGTACAGCACGTCGCCGTGGGCGCTCAACGACGGCCCCGAATCGCGATAGGCGTGGTTCACGCCACCATCGAGGGTCGTCGGATCGTGAAATCGCCGTTCCACTTCCTCGTCCTGGGGCGCCGGCAGGCCGACGAAGTGGTCCGGCAGCGTCGAGTAGAAATCGCCGAGGACGCCGAGGACCCGCTTGAGCTGCCGATCGTCGTACACCAGCCCGTGGTGGACGCTCGGGATGTGGTTGGGCAGGTACCGCCCGATGTCCGGCCAATCCAGGTCTTCGTAGTTGAAGTAAATCAATCCCGCGAGGTGTTCGTCGGCGTCATACTGTGGCAGGTGGGGCCTCCAGGCCTCCAGCATCTCCGTGACTGCGTCCGCCTGCTGGTCCTCGCCCATCCAGTACTCCTGATCGCCGTCCACCACGATCGGTTCGCGGTCGTTGCCCTCCCGCCCGAACTCCGCAATCACGATCGGAACGTCCTTGGGGAAATTGGTCCACGCATCCTGGAGGTACTCCACGTAGTAGAACCACCAGGAAATCTTCATGTACAGGTCGAGCCCCGCCTCGTGGAAGAACGCGACGTCCTGGGCGATGGTGTCCGGGTCGTACTCGTCGTTGTCGATCACGTAGGACGCCAGTCGGTTGTGGTCCAGGCCCTTGATCAGATCCTGGGCGTCCTTGGCATAGGGCATCGGCCAGGCCCGAGCGTTCCCGCTGATCCACAGGAAGATCGACGGGTGGTGCATGTCCCGGTGGATCATCTCGGTCAGCATGTCGTACAGCCCCTGCCGGATGAGCGGGTCCCAGAAGTTGGCCCACGCCGGCGCCTCCTCGGAGATGAGCAGGCCGATCTCGTCGGCCACGTCGAGCACCCGCGGGTCCTGGGGGTAATGGATGGTCCGCACGTAATTCACGCCGGCCGACTTCAGACGGACGAGGTCCTCGCGGATCTCGGCCTCGGTCGCCACGAAGCCCGTGCCGGGATAGATGCCGTGGTAGCTCACCCCCTTGAGCAGCAGCGGCTGGTTGTTCAGCCGCACCTCGTTACCCGCCACGCTCACGCTGCGGAACCCCGTGGCGATCAGGCGTTCATGGGCGATGGCTCCATCGACGCCGGCCACGACGTACAAGTAGTACCGGTTGGGCGTCTCGGGCGACCAGAGGGCCGGCGAGTCCAGGGCGAACGTCAGGCTGCTCGTCGCGATGCCGGTCGTCAGGTCCGCCGGGGCGGACGTCGGCGCCAACAGGGCGGCGACCGTCCAGTTGTCGGGGGTACCTTGCAGCAGGGCTCCCGTGAAGTAGACCGGCACCCCGGGGTCGGCGAAGGCCTCCACCGTCACGGTGCCGTCCGCGTGGCCGAGGTCCGGGGTCAACGTGTACCGCGGCCGGCTCGACAGCAGGATCGCGTCCTGCCCGCAGATCAACTCCACGCCGCGGATGATGCCGGAGTAGTTCACCCACGGAATGTCCTCGTAGGGAATGGTGGTGTTGTCCCGCCGATCGTCGATCACGACGATCAGGTCGTTCTGCCCGCCGGGCTTCAGCAGCGACGCAGCGTCGAACCAGAAGGGTGTGTACGAGCCGTGTTCTCCCAGCAGCACCCCGTTGAGGTAGACCTGGGTCTGCCCGACCACGCCGTGGAAATACAGCAGAACCCGTTGAGTCGGCATGCCGGCCGGCAGGTCGAAGAGCCGCTGGTAGGCTTCGATGCTGCCGATGGGCTCGACCGAGAACGGCACCGTCACGGGTTCGTGGTTGGACTCGTCGACCCAGTGCCGCCACTCGCCGTCGAGCGAGATCCGATGCACCGTGCCGGCCAGCGCGGGCTGCGACAAAGCTACCGCCAGCCACCAGCCGATCAGCAGCGCCAGCCACCCCGCTCGCGCGTGAGCGCGCCAGCGCTCATGTCCGGGGGGCCGGCGCACGCTCCCTCCCTCCGGAAGCCTGACGGTTGCTGACACGCAGTCCGGCGAGTTCGCGGAGGACCGCTTGGGCCACCTGTTCGGGCGGCAGGGTCCCGTCGATGACGACGACTCGGGCCGGATAGAACTCACGCAGACCGAGGAAGTTCTGCCGCACCCGCTGGTGGAACGAGGTGGGCCGCCGCTCCATGGCATCGAGTGTGCCCTCGGTATTCGCGTCAGGCGCGCCCGGCTTGTTGCCGTTGGCCCGCCGGCCAATCCGCTGGAACCCCATTTCCACGGGGACGTCGATCACCACGGTGAGGTCGGGCCACTCACCGCCGGTCGCGTAGTTCGCCAGCTCGATGATCCGGTGAGTATCCGCCCCGACCGCCCCCTGGTAGGCACACGTGGACGACACGTACCGGTCGCACAGCACCACGTGCCCGTTGGCCAGGGCCGGCTCGATGACCTCAGCCACCAACTGGGCCCGCGAGGCCATGAACAGCAGCGTTTCGCAGGCCAATGACATGTTGGTCAAGTCGTGGTCCAGCAGCACGCTGCGGATTCGGTTGCCGATCTCGGTACCACCCGGATCCTTGCAGGTCGTCACGGAGTGGCCGGCGCGGGTGAATTCATCCGCCACCAGTCGCTGCACCGTGGTCTTACCCGAGCCATCTACCCCGTCGAGGACGATGAACGCCCCCGCCAGGCCCCCCAATTCGTCACCGTCGACCATGCGCTCGCTCCTGGAAGGCTTCGGCCGTGGGTTCAGCCGAACGGCAGCCCGAATCCCAACACCTAGTGTAGGTAGTCGCGGACGCGAACGGCAACGCATTTTACCGGCTCGGCAGCCCCGTGAGGAAGGCGGGCAGGGATGCCCGCCCCCCGACAAACGAAGCGGGCAGGGATGCCCGCCGCCCGACAAACGAAGCGGGCAGGACGCCCACCCCCCGAGGTCCGAGAAGCCTCGTCGACTCAGGTTGACAATGCGGGACGGCTGACTGACCATGTGATCGACCATGCATCCACAACGCGCGGGCCCGTTCCGAATCGGCTTGGACGGCGACACGCTGGGTCGAAACCGCACGGGCGACGAGAGCTACCTCGCCAGCCTGATGCGCGCCCTGGCCCGCATTGATGACCGAAACGACTACCGGGTCTACGTGCGCGATGCCGAGGCCGTCGGACGGCTCTTCGGAGGTAAGGAGACAGGAGACAGGAGTCAGGAGTCAGGAGAGAAAAGGCAGACGGAGGAGAACGGGCTGCCGCGGTTTACGTTTCGCACCGTCCGGCCCCGGTCGATCTGGCTGCGGCATCCGGTCGGCTTTCCGCTTGCCCTGCGGCGCGACCCGGTCGACCTGCTGCACGTGCAGTACTTCGTGCCGCCTTTCTGTCGCTGTCCGGTGGTCATCACGGTACATGACATCTCGTTTGCCGCCCGGCCGGAGTTCTTCACGCTGCGGGACCGGCTGCTGCTGAGCGCGCTGGTGCCGCCGTCGCTGCGCCGCGCGGACCGGATCATCACCGACGCGCGGCACACCAAGAACGAATTCGTCCGGATCTACGGCCTCGACCCGGCCCGTATCGAGGTGATCCCACTGGCCGCCGACCCGCGCTACCGCGTGATGGACGCCGACGCCTGCCGCGGCTTCGTGCGGCAGCGGCATGGCCTGGACGCGCCTGGCCTGAGCGCGTCGAAGGCCTCGTTCATTCTGTACGTCGGCACGCTCCAGCCCCGCAAGAACCCGCATACACTCATCGACGCCTACGCCATGTTCCGCCGGCGCAGCGGCCTGCCTCACAAGCTGCTGATCGTCGGCAAACTCAAGTACAAGTACGGGCCGGTCTTCGACGCCATCGCCCGCAGCGGCGTCGAGCAGGACATCATCTTCACCGGCTTCGTGCCCGACGACGACCTGCCCCGCTACTACAACGCCGCCGATCTGTTCGTGTTCCCCTCGCAATACGAAGGCTTCGGCCTGCCGGTGGTCGAGGCGATGGCCTGCGGCACCCCTGTGATTACCACCAACGTCTCCAGCCTGCCCGAGGTGGCCGGCGACGCCGCCATCCTCGTCGACCCCCTCGATGCCGAGGCGTTCTGCGAGGCGATGACCCGCGTCCTCACCGAGCCGCAGATCGCCCGGGAGCTGCGGGACGCCGGCCTCGCCCAGGCCGCCTCATTCTCCTGGGACCGCACTGCCCGCGAGACGCTGGCCGTCTACAATAAGGTCCTGCTCGCCGGAGAGTGAGGAGTCAGGAGTCAGGAGTGCCGTGGCAGAGACGACCTACGAAGCCTATCGTCCGCAGGATTACTCGCCCGACGCTCGCAGAGATGTCTCCATCGCCGTCGTCAGCCACAATCATCTGCGTTTCCTGGATGCGATGCTCCGGTCGGTCTACGGTCAGCGCCACCGGGCGACGTTCGACCTCACGCTGGTCGATAACGTGGGGCAGCCCGAGATCGCCGAGCTGATCCGCGACCGCTATCCCCAGGCACGGCTGCTGGTCAACCGCTGCCGCAAGGGGTTCGCGGCCAACAACAACATGGTGATCGTGGGCGCGCGGGCCCGCTACGCCTTCCTGCTCAACCCCGACACCGAGCTGCAGCCCGGTGCCCTCGACGCCCTGGTCGACTTCATGGACGCCCATCCGCGGGCCGGCGCCTGCGGGCCGCGGCTTCGCTACCCGGACGGCCGCGTCCAGTTGTCGTGCCGCTGCTTTCCCACGCTGGGGTCGTTCCTGGTGCGGCGCACGCCGCTCCGCCTGGTCCTCCGCGACTCGCCCATCGCCCGCGGGTACGAGATGGCCGACTGGGATCACGAGTCGCAGCGCACCGTCGATTGGCTGTTCGGGGCCGCCATCCTCATCCGCCGTGAGGCGCTCGAAGCCGTGGGCGGCCTGGACGAGGGCATGTTCATGTACAGCGAGGACGTCGACTGGTGCCTGCGCTGCCACCTGGCCGGCTGGGAGATCCATTACGTCCCGCAGGCCGAGATCCTGCACCATCTGGACGACCACAAATACAACTCGTTCTTCACGCGCCACCGCATGATGCACTACCGGACGATGGCCCGGTTCGTCCGCAAGCACTGGCGGCATTGCCTGAGGATGTAGCTCGTGTTTGGACTTACTGTGCATCCTAAAACCCTGAAAACCGACCGGCTGGAAGCCGGTCCCACACGGGTTTTAGGATGCACTCTTAAGATGATCCGTCGCAAGCTTCGCTGGGTGGTTGGCATCATCGCAGCCGGCCTTCTCGTCATTTGGCTCACGAATCGTCAACCGCCACTCAGCGCGGTTTCCATTCCCGCTCGACCCACGACCACCCGTGCTTCGAGTTGGGTGCTGAGCGTCACCCCGACGCCGC
>JACQVT010000697.1 GCA_016209665.1 Planctomycetota bacterium
GGCCCGCCATCTGAGCTACATCGGCGACGCCGAGATCGGCGAGCGGGTCAACGTCGGGGCCGGGACGCTGTTCGCCAACTTCGACGGGCAGCGCATCCACCGCTCCAAGGTCGGCAGCGACACCTACATCGGGAACGGCTCGATCGTGGTGGCCCCCATTGCGATCGGCGAGCACAAGCAGATTCCCCACGGCATGGTGGTTCGAGACAATGAAGGGACCCTTTCCAACTGCGCGAAGCAGGACGGTGCCTCATGACCTCGTTTCCCCCGGACTTCATCAACTCGATCGGCGATGCGGGCCTGAAGATCTTCGGCGGCACGAGCAACATGCCGCTGACGGAGGCGATCGCCCACAGCCTGGGCGTCAAGGCCGGCGTGGCCAACATCGACCGGTTCCCGGACGGCGAGACGCTGATCAAGCTCGAGGACGACGTGCGCGGGCGCGACTGCTTCATCGTGCAGTCGACCTGCCCGCCGGTCAACGAGACCCTGATGGAGCTGCTGATCTTCATCGACTGTCTGATCCGGGCGTCGGCCCGGCGGATCACCGCCGTGATCCCTTATTTCGGCTACGCCCGCCAGGACCGCAAGGCCGAGGGCCGCACGCCCATCACCGCCAAGCTGGTGGCCAACCTGATCACCCAGGCCGGCGCCCACCGGGTGCTGGCGATGGACCTGCACGCCGAGCAGATTCAGGGTTTTTTCGATCTGCCGGTCGACCACCTGTCGGCCCTGCCGGTGATCGCCGACCACATCCGCACGCTCAACATCAAGGATGCGGTGGTCGTCTCGCCCGACGTGGGCAACGTGAAGAAAGCCACGCATTACGCCCAGCAGTTGCATTTGGAGATGGCGGTCATCGACAAACGACGGGTCGATGGCGCGACCACGGTGGCCTCGCGGGTGATGGGCGACGTGAAGGGCAAGACGGTGCTGCTGTTCGACGACATGATCACGACCGGCGGTACCGCCACCGAGGCGATGCGGATTCTCCGCGAGAACGGCGCCGAGCGGTTCCTGGTCGGGGCGACGCATCCGGTGTTCGCCGCTCCGGCGATCGAGCGGCTGGAGGCGGCCAAGGCCGACTGGATCGTCGTGACCGACACGATCCCGCTGGCGCCGGCCGTCCGCAAGCGGCTGCCGCAGATCACGGTCCTGTCGACGGCCCGGCTGCTCGGCGAGGCGATCCGGCGGATTCATCTGAACCAGTCGGTCAGTGCGTTGTTCAGGACGGATTGAGGACGGCTCGGTGGCGTTCTGCCGGCGGACGACACGACGACGCGTGGTTCGCCCGCCCGCCGCCGGCCCGCAAGCTGTGAAGGTAAGGAGTAGTCGAGGATGGAAATCGCAAAACTCGAGGCGACGTCCAGGCCGGCCACCGGCTCACGAGCGGCCCGTCGGCTCCGCCGCGGCGGCAAGCTGCCGGGCATCGTCTATGGTCACCAGGTCGATCCCGAGCCCGTGATGGTCGACGCCCATGCGCTGGGCCTGCTCCTGGAGCACGGCACCCATCTCGTGGAGCTGGAGCTGGGGGGTGGGTCTCAGCCGGTGTTGATCAAGGACGTGCAGTTTGCCCATCTGGGCACCGAGCCGGTGCACGTGGACTTCATGCGGGTCGCTCGTGATGAGCGCGTGACCGTCAAGGTGCCGCTGGAATTCAAGGGCACGCCGATCGGCGTGCACGAGGGCGGGCTGCTGGAGCACGACCTCGTCGACATCGAGATCGAGTGCCTGGCGACGGAGATCCCCGACTCGGTCCGCGTGAACGTGGCCGAACTGCACGTCGGCCGCTCGCTGCACGTGAGGGACCTGGAGTTGCCGCCGAGCGTCAAGGCGGTGACGCTACCCGACGCGCTGGTCTGCTCGGTACGGGTCAAGAAAGCCGAGGTCGAGGTGGCTCCGGTGGCGGTGGAAGGTGAGGCGGCCGCCGAACCCGAGATCATCACCCGCAAGAAGGAGGAGCCACAAGCCGAGGCCGAGGAGAAGTAGTCGCCGAAACCGGCGGCACCGACGTTGGGATCGGGGCTATGAAACTCGTCATCGGCCTGGGGAACCCGGGCGGCAAGTACGAGACCACGCGGCACAACGTCGGGTTCCAGGTGGCGGACGAGTTGGCCCGGCGCTGGGGCCACGACCGGCCCCGACGGCGGTTCGAGGGCCTCATGAGCGACGGGACGATCCGGGGCGAGCGGGTGCTGCTGCTCAAGCCGGAGACCTACATGAACCTGAGCGGCCGGGCCGTCCGCGAGGCCAGTGCGTTTTTCAAGCTCGCCCTGGCGGACCTGCTGGTGGTGAGCGACGACATGGCCTTGCCGCTGGGCCGAATCCGGCTGCGGGCGCAGGGATCGGCCGGCGGACACAACGGCCTGACGAGCGTGATCCAGGAACTGGGCAGCGACCAGTTCGCCCGTCTGCGGATCGGCATCGGGCAGGTGTCCGGGGAGCGGATGGTGGGACACGTGCTGGGGCCGTTTTCCGTCGAGGAGCGACCCGCGGCCGAGCAGGCGATCCGGACGGCAGCCGACGCCGTGGAATGCTGGGTCGCGGAAGGTATCGACGCGGACATGACCC
>JACQVT010000698.1 GCA_016209665.1 Planctomycetota bacterium
CCCCAGTACTTGACCTTGTTCGTCGGCGGGTCGCCGCTGTACTCGATCAGGTCCCGCTGGGCCCAGTCGGTGGCGCTGCCCTCGCCGCCACGCCAGTTCATCTGGCCGGTCTGCATCCGCTCGACCGGCTGCGGCGGGGTGGCGTTGTCCTGGTCCTGGGCGCAGCGGTAAGTGACGTACACCACCGGGCTGCCCTGCCAGTTGCCGAAGGCGTCGAACACTTGGCGCTTCACCGTGCCGGCGGAATCGACTAGGGCCGCCACGTTGCCCATCGCGTCCTTCAGGCAGGTGTAGTCGCATAGGGTGTTCTCGGTCACCGCATCCCGGAAGCTGACCCCCTTGCGGGCGATCACCCCCAGCGGACCCCAGGTGTACACCGAGATGTACCGCTCTTTGTCGCCCTGATCGGGAGAGTTGTCGCTCTCCCGCTCGGCGAGGAGTTGGCCGTCGACGTAGTCATAGACGCTGACCTTCCCCTTGCAGGCCGACGGCTCGCCGCCGAAGCCCGGACGTGCGCAGTGCATCACGCCCACGCGGTCGCCGAAGATGTTGTAGGCGTACTGCTCCAGGAAGCGGTAGTACTCGTCGTAGTTGGGCTGCTGGCCGGGGTCGGTCGGCCAGAGGTCGACCTGCGTCACCAGGGCCGATTGCAGCCGGCCCCGCGAGTACGTGAACGTCGTATCCACCTGCTTCCGCGTCCCGTCGTCAAATTCCATCCGCCGGCTCATCTTGCCGGCCGCGGTGGCGAACTCGTAGGCCGTGTAGGCGAACGAGGTCAACTGGCCTTGCAGGTCCAGGCGATAGCTGCGATAGCTCAGCAGCTTGTCCTGACCGAGCGGGTCGTTTCCGCCGATCGGCCAGTTGGTCTGGTAGGTGTTGCGGCTCACCGGCTGATAAGCGTAGTTCGGCAAAGGCTCGCCCAGGGGCTTGTTCTCGTCCAGCCGTACCCGCGGGTCGGCGCCGCCGTCGAAGTTCGGCTTGTAGGCGTAATTGTAGCGGAGGATCTCCGTCGGCTTGTAGGACCCGCTCCCGGAATCCCAGACGCTCTTCTTCATCGCCAGGCGGTTGCCGCCGACGTCGTACCAGTACTCATGATGATACGGCGTCGAGCCCGTGCGGACCTCCTTGACCAGCCGGTTGGGGTCGCCGGGCAGCCAGAAAATCATCCTGACATTGCGCCACGAAACTTGGGAAAGGAGGACGAAATGTAACGGACGACATCTCTGAAACTTTTCGTAGGAACCCTGCGGGTGAGAAGCCCGTCCGGTAGAGCTTGGCCGGCAGCCGGAAGCGAGTCTTGCGTGGGACCGGGGCAACCCGGTGCTGCGAAGCGTAGACAGCGAGTGCTGAAGCCGTGTGATTGAGCCTCGAAAGTGATCAATGCGGGAGCCTTCGTCGTTGTCAGAACGGGGGCCGCGTGGATTCGTCGCAGGGCCTGACGCATCCATCCCGCCGGGGTCGGAGAGCAGGGCAAAGGCACAAGCGGGTTCCCCAGGAACGTGGGAGGCCCCGTCGTCTCCATTCGAGAAATCGCGGCTCGGGGTTGCCGCCACCAGAAAACTCCCGGCCTGGAACCGGCGTCGGGTTCCACGGACCACGAAAACAGGCGCGCGGATAGGTACCGCCGAGCGAAGGAAAACGAAGCGAAGCGGGACGGACGGCGGGGAGTCGCAGCGCCCTGATAGTACCGAGGAAGCAGGGGAACCTGACCCGCGGGAACCCTGTGGAGGGAAGCGGGGCGTCCGGGCACAAGACCGTCGGGAGGAAACATGGCGAAGGCATCGAACTTCGAGACCGTGTCCACGAAACAACGACGGATAGCAATGTTGGCGAGGCAATCTCCGCAGATGGGGTTCACCTCTCTGAACCACCACATCGACCTACAGTGGCTGCGCGAAGCGTACCGGCAGACCCGCCGGGATGGGGCCACGGGCGCAGACGGACAAACGGCAGCGGACTATGAGCGCGACCTGGAGAAGAATCTCCAATCCCTCCTGGACCGGGCCAAGTCTGGTACGTACCGGGCGCCGCCCGTGCGCCGGGTGCATATTCCGAAGGGAACGGGTGGCGACACTCGCCCCATCGGGATACCGACCTTTGAAGACAAAGTGCTTCAAAGGGCCGTGGTCATGCTGCTGGAGCCGATCTATGAGCAGGACTTTCGGGACTGCTCGTACGGCTTCCGGCCGGGCCGATCGGCGCACCAGGCGCTGGACTCGCTGTGGCGACAGACCATGCAGATCGGTGGGGGCTGGATTCTGGAAGTGGACATCCGCAAGTTTTTCGACAAGCTGGATCATGCTCATCTGCGGGCGTTTCTCCAACAGAGGGTACGAG
>JACQVT010000597.1 GCA_016209665.1 Planctomycetota bacterium
CGGTTGGGGCAGCGCTTGGCGAAGGGCTCTGTGCATTCGCCCTGGGAGGCAGGCCGTCTCTGGCCTTCGGCAGGATGAACACCACCGCAAAGACAGCGGCGGTAGCACCGATCGTGATGAGCGTGTAGTGACGTTTCAATGAGTACCTCCTTCGGAAGCGCTAACGTCATGGAATACGCTGTGTGGATCGTCAGGATCGTACGACGCGGACCGGGCCGGGCGGCGGCCCTGCACGATCGCGAATACCGACGGCAGGATCAGCAAGGTGGCCATCGTGGCGGCGGCGAGCCCGCCGATGACCGCCCGTCCCAGCGGCGCGACCTGCTGGCCGCTTTCTCCCAGGCCCAGGGCCATGGGAATCATGCCCGCGATCATCGCGGCGCTGGTCATCAGGATGGGTCGCAGCCGTCCCTGGGCTCCCTGGACGGCGGCAACGTCGGAGGCGGCGCCGGCCATGCGGCCGCGCTCGGCGAACGTCACCAGCAGAATTGCATTGGCGACCGCCACGCCCACCGCCATGATCGTGCCCATGAACGACTCGACGTTGACTGTCGTGCCTGTCAGGAACAGCATCACGACCACCCCGGCGAGCACGGCGGGCACCGTGGAGACGACCGCCACCGCCAGCCGCACCGACTGGAAATACCCTGCCAACAGCAGCAGGATGACCACGATGGCCAGAACCAGCCCCGTACTCAGCCCGCCCAGCATCTCTTGCAGCGGCGGAATCTGCCCGCGAACGCTGACCGTTGCCCCGGCCGGCGGATCGCCCGTCTCGCGGATCGCCTTCGTCACCCGGGCGCTGACGCCCCCGAGGTCCTCGCCGCTGACGTTGGCCGTGATCGTGATCATCCGCTGCATGTTGTAGCGGTCGAACTCGCCCGGCATCGTGTTCCAGTCCACCCGGGCCACGTCGCGCAGCAGCACCTGGCGATCCTGCGTGCCCTTGACGGGGATGGTGCGGACGGCCTCGATGGATTCCATCTGCGCCCGGGGAATCTCGATCTGGACCTGATAGCCGATGCCGCTCTTGGGGTCGGCCCAGAAGTTGGGCACGACGAAACGGCTGGACGAGGTGGCGGCTACCATCGAGCGCGTCACATCGCCCGCGTTGACCTGGCTCAAACCGGCCAACTGACGATCGATCTGGACGTCGATGGTGGGATAGCGCAGGGCCTGGGCGAACTGAACATCGCGGAGGCTGTCGATCTTCCCCAGTCGTTCGCGCAGCCTCTCGGCGTAGGCCCGGTTGGCGGTGAGGTCCGGACCGCTGACGGCGACCTCGATCGGGGTGGGCGAGCCGAAACTCATCACCGCGTTGATGATGTCGCCCGCCTCGAACGAGAACGTGACCTCGGGCATGGCGGCGGCGAGCCGGCCCCGCAGCCGTTCCTTGACTTCCTCGATCTTGAGGCCGCTGCCCCCGCGCAGCTCGACGCGGAGCATGGCCTCGTGCGGCCCGCCCATCCACAGATGCACGGTGTTGACCGGGTAGGCGGACGGGATCAGGCCGACGTAGCCGAGCGATCGGCCGACCTGCCCGCCGGTTTCCTCGTCGATGACCGCCAGCGCACGGATGGCGTAGACCTCCGTCTGTTCGTAGCGCGTGCCGTCGGGCGCCCGCAGGCGAATCTGGAACTGACCCGAGTCGACGGTGGGGAAGATTTCCACGCCGAGCCGACGCCCGACCAGCCAGACGACAAGCCCGGCGGCGGCCAGATACACGGCAACGGCCAACAGCCGTCGCCGTACGACGCCGCCGACCAGCCGCCCGTATTGGTGGTGGGCGCCCGAGAACTCGCCCTCGCTGGCATGGACCGCCGCCGGCCGCTCGCGGAACAGCCGCATGGTCATCACCGGCACGAACGTGCTCGACAACAGGTACGAGCCCATCATCGAGAAGCCCACCGCCAGCGACAGCGGCACGAACAACGCCCGAGCGGCGCCCACCATGAAGAACGACGGGATAAACACCGCCAGCACGCACAGCATGGCCAGCAGCCGCGGCACCGTCGTCTCGGTGCTGCCGTCGAGCGCGGCCCGGGCCAGCGGCTTGTGCCGGGCCATGTGGGTATGGATGTTCTCGATGGCCACGGTGGCCTCGTCGACCAGAATGCCCACCGCCAGAGCCAGGCCGCCCAACGTCATGATGTTGACCGTCTGGCCGGTCAGCCACAGAGCGAAAATCGCGGAGAACAGGGCCAGCGGGATGTTCAGCACCACGATCAGGGCGCTCCGCCAGTCGCGCAGGAACAGCAGCACCATCAACCCGGTCAGCACGGCGCCGAGCAGGCCCTCGAGGGCCAGACCCCGCATCGCCCGCGTGACGTAGGGCGACTGATCGAACTCGAAGCTGACGCGGATGTCGTCGGGAAGGGCGGCCTGCATCTTCGGCAAGGCGGCCTTGACGTTGTGAACGACGGATAGCGTCGAGGCATCAGCCCGCTTGGTGACGGCGATGTAGACGGTCTTGCGGCCGTCGACGAGGGCCGAGCCGAGCTGGACATCCGCCCCGTCCTCGACGGTGGCGATATCGCCGAGGTACACGCCCGGGTTGCCGTCGCGGATGGGGATGCGGGTCAGATCGCTGATGTCGGAGACCACGGAGTTGATCCGCACCACCGGCATGAGCGTGCCGACCCAGGCGTTGCCCGAGGGGCTGATCAGGTTGCCCCGCGTCAGTGCGTCGACCACGTCGTCGGGCGTCATGCGCAGCGAATGCAGGCGATCCGGGTCGACGCGGGCTACGACGGTGCGGGCGCTGCCGCCGAACGGCGGCGGGGCCGACACGCCGGGCAGACTGGCGAACATGGGCCGCACGCGGAACAGGGCCCGGTCCTGGATCTCCTTGATGCTGCGCGTCTCGCTCGACAGAACCAGGAAGCCGACGGGCACGCTGCCGGCGTCGAACCGCATCACGAACGGCGGCACCGTGCCCACCGGCATGAACGCCCGCGAGCGGTTGACGTAGGCGATGGTCTCGGCCATGGCCTGGGCCATGTCCGTGCCGGGGTGGAAGTACAGCTTCATCAGGGCCGCGCCCTGGATGTTCTTCGACTCGACGTGCTCGATGCCCGAGATGTACAGGAAGTGGTACTCGTAGTAGTTGGTGATGAAGCCCTCCATCTGGGCCGGGTCCATGCCCCCGTAGGGCTGGGCGACGTAGATGATCGGCACGCCCATGTCGGGGAAGATGTCGATGGCCATCCGCCGCAGCGACAGCACGGCGGCCAGAACGATACCCACCATGATGACCAGCACCGTCACCGGGCGGCGCATGGCGACTCGCGTAAGATTCATCGAGAAGGGTCCCTCGTTGACGGTTCGGCCCGAACCGACGCATACGGATGGTTGACCGGGCTGAAATCGCGGTGTATTATAGGAACACGATGTCGATTGTCAATAGCGAAAATCGAGTATTCACCATGGACGACAAGGACCTTTACTCCGGGCTGATCCGCCTGCACATCCTGCATCACGCCTGCAAGGAACCCATTTTCGGTCTGGGCATGATCGAGGAACTGGCCCGCCACGGCTATCGCCTGAGCGCGGGGACGGCCTACCCGCTGCTGCACGGGCTGGAGCGCAAAGGGTACCTTCGCTCCTACGAGCAACGCCGCGGAAAGCACAGCCGGCGCATCTACAAAGCCACCCCCGCCGGCCGCAAGGCCCTGACGGCGGCCAAGGACAAGGTGCGGGAACTCTTCGGCGAACTGTTCGAGGACGACTGAGCCGTCCACACCAGCGTGGCCAGGCACTCCCTCTACTTGCCCCTCGGTCGCGACACCGGACCCGCCGGCTGGTCTGCTCTTCACCTCAAGCCTCCTCCGATGCCGTTGCAGGCTGCTTGGCGGTGGGCAGCCGTACGGTCAGCGTCGTACCCTCGCCCGCCCCGCTCATCACCGTGATCGTTCCGCCGTGCATCTCGACCCACTGCTTGGTGAGCGCCAGCCCGAGGCCCGCGCCGCCGAGCTTGCGCGATCTCGACGGGTCCACGCGATAAAAGCGATCGAACAGATGCGGCAGGTGCTCCGCCGGGATGCCCGGGCCGGAATCCTGCACGCTGAACACCGCCTGGTCCTGTGCCGGCTCACATCGGACGACGATGTCGTGCCCGCCGTACCGGATGGCGTTGTCCACCAGATTCAGCAAAACCTGCTCCAACAGCCGGCGGTCCCCGTTCAAGCGGCATGCCCCGTCGGAGCAGTGCACGGCCATGCGTTTCCCGGCGGCCTCGGCCTGCACCTTCATTCGTTCGGCCGCCGTCAAAGCCAACTCCTTTGGGTCGAGCCACTCCGACTGAAGCGGGAATCGTCCGGCGTCCAACTGGGCCAGCGTGAGCAATCCTTCGAGCAATTGGATCAGCCGATCCAGTTCCTCCAGCGCGCTGCCGATGCACTCGGCGTGTTCCTCGGGCAGATCGCCGCGGAGGGCCACGGATTCAAGCTCGGTCCTGATGCTGGCCAACGGCGTTCGCATCTCGTGCGAGGCGTCGCTGGTGAACCGGCGGGCCTGAGCGAGTGCCGTGTGCAGCCTCTCGATCATGTCGTTCAAAGTGGTGGCCAGTTCGCCGATTTCGTCGTGAGGGTTGTACACGGCCAGTCGTTCCGCCAGGTTATCCGCCGTGATGCGCCGCGCCTTCCTGGTCATTCGCTGCAACGGACGCAGCAGCCGGCCGACCGTAAACCAGCTCAGGACGGCCGAAAGCACGAGGATCCCGCCGGCCGTCGGCACCATCAAGCGGATCAGGTCCCGCTGCTCGGCCTTGAGGCGATCCAGCGATGATGCGACGGAAATGACGACCGGCTGGGTGTGGTGGCGGTCCACGCACCACGCGATGCGGTAGGGGCCCCGATCGGGCACCATCACCGAGGCAAATGCCGGCGCCTCGCTCGTTGCGTGGGCGGCATCCGGGGGCAGCGGGATACGGGTCGCATCCTCCGGCCGGTTGCAGTAGAGCACTTCTCCGCCCGGCGTGGTGATGCGGGCCACGGAATCCGCCCAAAGCGTTCCGGCCCGCCTTCGGCCGACGCTCAGGACCACGCGGCCGTCAACGAGATCGTAGCTGGCGACCAGGGCGTGCACCTTGTCGCTCAGGTTCCGGTCCTCCTCCGCCATGTGCTCCATGCTGAAGAACCCGTAGAGGGACACGGCGAAGACCACCGCCAGCAGTGCCTGCAGGGCCAGGAAGATGAACGTCAGTCGAGTGCGGATGTGCAGTGATCTCATGCTCATGTCAGGTTCGTAACTGGAAGCCCACGCCGCGAACGGTGCGGATCAGTCTCGAGCCGAATCCCTCGTCGATCTTGTGGCGCACATACGACATGTACACGTCGATGCTGTTGTTCAGGATTTCATGCGTCTCGCCCCAGACCTCCCGGCACAGCATGGCCCGCGTGACCACTTGGCCCTTCGCCCGCAGCAGGCAGACCAGAATGCGGAACTCCTGCGGAGTCACATCGATCGGCCTTCCGGCGCGAGAAACCTTGCGCATCGCGAGGTCCACCGAGAGGTCGGCGGCAGTCAGTCGGAGCGCGTCATCCGGCTTGCCTCGCCGCCCAAACACCCGCACTCGGGCGAGCAGTTCCGGCAGCGCGAAAGGCTTGACCAGGTA
>JACQVT010000048.1 GCA_016209665.1 Planctomycetota bacterium
AGTACACTGTTTGTAGGCAGCCAACCCTAGTGTTGACAGTGATTTGCGTTTCTGCTGGCTGCGGACGCAAGCGTCAGGGGGTGTGGAATGCCGAACATCTCACATTGCCGGCGTGCGGCACCGACGCTATCACGGGCCGGTGTCCTGGGCGCGTGGTTGGGCCTGATCCTCGCGGGGATCGCCGAGGCGGCCCCGGAGAAGGCACCGCCGCCCAGTAGCCTGGCCGGCCTGTCGTTCGATCGGGCGATGGTGATCCCGATCACGACCGAGATCAACGACGTCACCTTCGAGAGCATGAAGCGGCGGCTGAATCTGGCCCGCCGTCAGGGAATCCGCCTGGTGGTAGTGGAGCTGGACACGCCGGGCGGGGCGTTGGGGCCGACGCTGAAGATATGCAGTGCCCTCAAGGGCTGGCGCGACGAGGGCATGAAGGTCTACGCCTGGGTTCACCATGACGCCTACAGCGCCGGGGCGATCATCGCCCTGGCGACCGACGGCGTCGTGATGGCGCCGAATGCGACCATGGGCGACTGCCAGCCGATCGTGATGACCGAGAAGGGCGTATCGGGCGTGCCGGCGGACCTGGAGGCCAAGATGGTCAGCCCGCTGCTGGAGGAGCTGCGAGATTCAGCCCGCCGCAACGGGTACGACCAGGACCTGATCGAGGCCCTCGTGCGCCCCGACGTGCACGTGTTCTGGGTCATCAACGGCGACACGGGTGAGAAGCGGTTCGTCACGGCGAGCGAGCGCGACGAGCTGTTCGGCCGGCGTGCATCCGCCGGCGGGGACGACGGCAAAGGGGCAGCGGTGAAGGAGCCCGTGCCGGACAGCGAGAGCAAGACGGCGTGGCGGTACGTTCGCGAGGACCCGGTACTGGGCGAGGTCCGCCAGCCGGTTACCGGTACCCGGGAGCTGCTGACGATGAAGGACACGCGGGCCCTGGCCTACGGTTTCTCCTTGGGTACGGTGGCCGGCGAGCAGGACCTGCGATCGTTCCTGGGCATCCTGGGGGCGATCGAGCGCACGGACCTGACGTGGATGGAGACGATCGTGCAGTTTCTGGCCTCGCCGGTGGTGCGGGCGATCCTGCTGATGTTGATCATCCTGGGGGTGTACGTGGAACTGCACGCGCCGGGCGTCGGGATGCCGGGAGCGGTGGCCCTGGTGGCCCTGATGCTGTTCCTGGGGGCGCCGTACATGACCGGGTTTACGGTGACGTGGGAGATCGTGGTCATCGTGCTGGGCCTGGCCCTGCTGGCGGTCGAGTTGTTCGTGATCCCCGGGTTTGGCGTGGTGGGGGTCGCGGGGCTGATCCTGCTGGGGTTCGGCATTCTGTCGTCGTTCGCCCCGCCCGAACCGTTCCGGCGGCACTGGTTCGATCTGCCCGAGCTGCCGCAGACGTATCGCTACATGCGTAATGGGCTGATCGCCATGACGGGCGGTCTGACCGGGGCGGCGGTGTGCATGTTCGCCCTGGCGAAGTATCTTCCCCGGGCCCCGATCATGAACCGGATCATCACGCGGAACCCGACGCACGAGGACGTGACCATCGAGGACCCGTACCACGGCATCGCGAAGGTGGGCGACGTCGGCCGGGCGGAGACGCTGCTGCGGCCCGCGGGCAAGGCACGGTTCGGGGCCATGCTGGTCGACGTGGTCTCGCAGGGCGAGTACATTCCCAGCGGCGAGAAGGTCGAGGTCATCGAACGGAGCGGTGCCCGCGTGGTGGTACGGCGGATGGCGTGATCTCGCGGCATTGGCCGCGGGTGCGCGGCCGCGCGGCGCATCGACGAGGTGCGGGCGACATGGACGCATGGCTGAGAATCGCGGTGGTCTACGCCATCGGGGCGGCCGTTCTGGCGGCGGACCTGTTCATACCGTCGCACGGCGTGCTGCTGGTCATCGGGTTGGGGCTGTTCGGGTACGGACTGTTCGAGTCGTTCATGATCGGTTGGGCGGCGGGGGCCATGAACGCGGTGGTGCTGCTGATCTGCCTGCCGACGGGCTTCGCGGTGGCGATCCGTAACTGGCACCGCACGCCGATCGGCCGTCGGATTTCGCCGCCGAACCCCAAGTTGACCGAAGCGGACCGGCTACCGACGTCGGAACTCGAGGCCCTGATCGGCCAGACGGGCCGAAGCGTGACGATCTTGCGCCCGGTGGGCATGTGTGAGTTCATCGGGCGGCGGATCGAGTGCACGGCAGAGTGCGGAGTGATCGACGCCGGCGCCCAGGTGCGGGCGGTCCGGCTGGTCGACCGGACGGTCGTCGTGCGGGCGGTGCCGGCCTCCGAGGAGACGCCGGAAGCGTAAGAGTCCAGCCCAAAACCCTCAAATCCGACCGGCTGGAAGCCGGTCCCACACGGGTCTTGGGCCAGGCTCGAAGTCGTCGAGGAAGCAGGTTGGGTGGCCACGATAAGCAGAAAGGACGTCTGACATGAGCAATCACCAGATTCTGTCCGGGCTGGCGCTGGCGGCGGCCGAGGCCGATGGGCTGCGGGGGCCGAACGAAATATCGGTCGGCCTCATCCTCACCATCGTGGCGGCGGTGGTCATCCTCATCCTGATCATGGTGGTGGGGCTGCTGGTGACCCAGGTGCTCGGATTGTGGTTCCAGGCGTTCATGAGCAACGCGAACGTGTCGATTTTCGACCTGATCGGCATGCGATTCCGCAAGGTGGATTCGCGTTCGATCGTGTTGAGCCGTATCCGGGCCGTCAAGGCGGGGCTGGACATCTCGGTGAACGACCTGGAGACGCACTACCTGGCCGGGGGGCGGGTGCAGAACGTGATCTTGGCCCTGATCGCGGCCGACCGGGCGCGGATCGACCTGGGCTATAAGACGGCCTGCGCGATCGACCTCGCCGGCCGGGACATCATCGAGGCCGTGCACACCTCGGTCAACCCCAAGGTGATCGACTGCCCGAACCCGGCCAGCGGCAAGGGCACGATCGACGCGGTGGCCAAGGACGGCATCCAGGTCAAGGTCAAGGCCCGGGTGACCGTCCGAACGAACATCGAGCGGCTGGTCGGCGGAGCGACCGAGGAAACGATCATCGCCCGCGTGGGCGAGGGCATCGTGACGAGCATCGGCTCATCGATCGACTACAAGGCGGTGCTGGAGAACCCGGACACGATCTCCAAGCGGGTGTTGGAGAA
>JACQVT010000625.1 GCA_016209665.1 Planctomycetota bacterium
CCCCCTACCTCAGACGCCCTTCATCGCCCGCGGGTTCATCCGGGCCGAAACCGTCGCCTTCGCCGACCTGCTGGCCGCCGGCGACATGAAGGCCGCCAAGGCCGCCGGCAAGGTCCGCCTCGAAGGCAAGACCTACGTCGTCCAGGACGGCGACGTCATCAATTTCCGATTCAACCTGTAGCCCCGCCCGCGACAAGGTTGGGGGGGCGTGCATCCTGCACGCCAGAAGGCGGGCAAGGATGCACGCCCCCCCAAGATCCAACGGTCATGACGAGGGGGCGGTCGATGTGGTGCCCAGGCGGATGCGGGGCACCTGGACCTGGACTTGGCGGACCTGGCGGACCTTGTCGCTGATCCAGACGCCGACGCGGACGCTGTAGAGGCCGGGCTTGGCGTAGCGATGGTCGGGGGCGGCCACGGGCATGCGCGGGGTGCCGTCGCCGAAGTCCCACAGGTACTTGACGGGCTCGAAGGACGTCTTGACGCTCAGGAGGATGCGCATGGGGTCGCTGCCGTCCTCCCTCATCTGCACGCGGACCCAGGGGTGGTGCCGCACCACGTCGGCGAAGAAGTTGTACACCGGCAGAGCGTCGCGCTTGTGCGTGCCGGGGCGTTCGAGGGGCACGGGCTCGAACTCGTGGGCCCGGAGCCAGTCGAGGCACTTGATCGCGCCCTCGCGGAGGGGGTCGAGGCTGCCGAACGTAATCTGAATCTGCTGGTAGCGGTCCATGAACGGGACGCACAGCTCGAAGAACGGCGGGTCGAAGTTCGGCTGCCGCAGCGACAGGGCCCGGAACACGTCGGGGTTCCGCAGGCCGGTGAACAGTACCGCGTAGCCCCCGGCCGACCAGCCGGTGAGGAAGATGCGGGAGTCGTCGATGGTGTAGCCGGCCGAGACGGTGCGGACCATCGACAGGATCGCCGCCTCGTCGTCCAGTTGGCGGCGGACCTGCTCGGCGGCCGGCGGCACGAAATCGCCCACGGTGCCCTTGAGTTCGGGAGCGATGAGCAGGAAGCCCTTCTGCTCGGCCAGGCCCTTCCACTCGTCGAACTGGCTGTCGGCGGTGTCGTAGGGCCGCGTGCCGTGGCAGGTGACCACCAGCGGCCAGCGCGCTGCCGGCGTGTAGCGGGTTGGGATGTAGAGCTGGTACTCGCGCTGCTGGTCGGGGTCCTTCTGCTGCACGACACGGCCGGGCGCGGCCAGATTGCTGACCACCGGACAGCCCGTGGCCAGGGTTAGGGCGATCGCCGCCAAGACCAGCCCCGCCGCATGATGTCGATTCCGTGCCGGACGCTCCAACGAAGACCTCACTCCCCGCCGGCCTGTTACAAGGTGGCCGCGCTTCGCAGATTATCGTGACGGTGAGGCCAATCATCAATGCCGGCGAGGGGCCAGCCGAGGACGGCAGGTCCAGCAACGGATCATGGTGATCCGCCGGCCATGCCTGTGGGGGGCGTGCATCTTGCACGCCTGCGAGGCGGGCACGATGCCCGCCCCCCAAAGACACCGCCCATGCTCCGCCACAAAGAATCGCTACACCCAGCATGGATATCGGACGCCTGCGAACCTTCGGGAACGACCGGCATTTGCCCGGAGCGTCGGCGTATCGTATCTGAACGGATGACAACGCACCTTTGCCTGCGGCCGGACGGGCGGCCGGGCACACAGGTTCATCCGAGAAAAAGGGAGGCCCACCTTGAGCCAGTGGCATCAACAGTTCGCGGAGCAGATGGAATCGTTGTTCGCCCAGTCGTCGACGGGATTCGAGCGGTTCGCCGATGAGGTGATCGAGCCGGTCTTCGAGTCCGTCTCGGCATTCCTGGCCCGGTGGCATTACGAGGCCTCGTGTCCGCCGTCGGAGACGCCGCGGCGGGTCTACCGGTTCGGTCTGACCGAGGACGGCTACCTGCTGATCTGGTTCCGGCTGTCGGGCCTCGATACCGTCGAGTGCGAGTACGAGTACTCGCTGCCGCACGTGGGCCGGGTGAACGGCGTCCGCACGACGGGCAGCCTGCGGGCGGCCGAGTCCGAATGGGTCGAGTCCTGCTTCCAGATGGCCCTGAACAACTTCGTCTCGAAGTTCATCGACGCCGGCCAGCGGCGCCACGCAGAGCAACCGGCGCTGGTGTGAACCGGGAGGTGCGTGTCACCTCAGGGGGCGGTCGGTCCGGCGAGGCCGCGGGCGGTGCGGAGGTAGAACTCGTAGGCGGCGGCGACTTCGGTCAGGGTGTCGCCGGCGAACTTCTCCAGGAACGCGCGGGCGATCTCGAAAACGACGACGTTCTCGGCGACGACGCTGGCCGCGGAGACGGCACAGACGTCGCTGCGCTCGTAGTCGCTCCGTTCGGGGGCGAGGGTCTTTACGTTGACACTGTCGAGGCCGCGGAGCAGCGTGCTGATCGGCTTCATGGCCGCGCGGACGACCACGGTCTGGCCGTTGGTCATCCCGCCCTCCAGGCCGCCGGCGTTGTTGGTGCGGCGGGTGAAGCCCAGCGACGCCGAATCGCGGCGGGCGGGGTCGAAGTCGATCTCGTCGTGGACGCGGCTGCCGGGCAGGGTGGCCACGCCAAAGCCCATACCGATCTCGACGCCCTTGAACGCCTGGATCGAGCCGACGGCCTGCATCAGCCGGCCGTCGAGCTTGTCCTGGTAGCGCACGCAACTGCCCAGGCCGGGCGGGCAGCCGAACACGCGGACCTCCACGATGCCACCCAGCGTGTCCTTGTCTTCCTTGGCCTTGCGGATAGCGTCGATCATCTTCGTGGCGGCGGCGGCATCGGGCGTATAGGCCTCGTTGGCGTCGCGGGCGGCGACGAGGTCGGCGGCGGACATCTCGGCCGGCACGTCGGCGGCCACCGGGCCGATCCGCGTCACGAAACCGACGCAGCGGATGCCAAACGGCGTCAGCACGCTGCGGGCCAGGGCACCGGCGGCGACGCGGGCGGCGGTCTCGCGGGCGGAGGCCCGCTCGAGCGTCTCGCGGCAATCGACGGTGAGCCACTTGAG
>JACQVT010000600.1 GCA_016209665.1 Planctomycetota bacterium
TGCTCGACGCGGATGACAGCCCCGGCAGTGGTGGGCCGTTCCTCGAGTTCGGCCTCTGGGCGGCCTACGGCATGTACCCGGAATGGGGTGCCGTTCCGGCGGCCGGCGTGGTCACCGGGATCGGTTACATCCACGGCCGCTCGTGCATGATTGTCGCCAATGACGCCACGGTGAAGGCCGGAGCATTCTTCCCGCAGACCGTCAAGAAGGTGCTCCGGGCCCAGCGCATCGCCGCCCACTGCTGTCTGCCGCTGGTCTATCTCGTCGATTCGTCGGGCGTGTTCCTGCCCATGCAGGACGAGATCTTTCCCGACGAGGATGACTTCGGACGGATTTTCAGAAACAACGCCGTCCTGTCGGCCGCCGGGGTCCCCCAGATTGCGGCGATCATGGGCGATTGCATCGCGGGCGGGGCCTATCTGCCGGTGCTCTGCGACAAGATCCTCATGACCAAGGGAAGCCGGCTGTACCTGGCGGGACCGGCCCTGGTCAAGGCGGCGATCGGGCAGGTCACCGACGAAGAGGAACTCGGCGGCGCCGACATGCACGCCCGCATCAGCGGCACCATCGACTTCTGCGAACCCGACGACGAGAGTTGCCTGCGTCGGCTGCGATCACTGATCGAGTTGCTGCCGGCGGAACGATACGCGGATGATGGTGCCGCGAGCCGCCGACAGCCGGCGTCGCCGCCGCAGCGGGACCCGGGGCAGGTTTGCGACGTGCTGGGGAACGGCTCGGGGCCGTACAACGTGGGGGAGCTGCTGGCCTGCATCCTCGATCGAGACTCCATGAGCCTCTATAAGGAGGGGTATGGCCAGACGCTGCTGACCGCCTACGCCCGGATCGGCGGCCACGCGGTCGGCGTCATCGCCAACCAGCACATTCAGACGCAGTCGGCCAAACAGGGCCTGCAGATCGGCGGCGTGATCTACGCGGACAGTGCCGACAAGGCCGCCCGCTTCGTGATGGATTGCAGTCAGAACGGCCTGCCGCTGGTGTTCTTCCAGGACGTCCAGGGCTTCATGGTCGGCCGGGGGGCCGAACAGTCCGGCATCATCCGCAGCGGGGCCAAGCTGGTCAGCGCGGTCAGCAACGCCGGCGTGGCGAAACTCACGGTGATCATCGGCGGCTCCTTCGGGGCCGGCAACTACGCCCTGTGCGGCAAGGCGTTCGATCCGGTGTTCATCTTCGCGTGGCCCAGCGCGCAGTACGCCGTCATGGGCGGGGCCCAGGCCGCCGACACGCTCCTCCAGTTGGAGGAACGCCAGGCCCGTCGCCAGGGCAGACTGCTGAGCCCCGAGGACTGCGAGCGTCTGCGGGACGAGATCGAGAACCGCTACAACCGTCAGATGGATGTGCGTTATGCGGCCGCCCGAGGATGGGTTGACGCCATCATTCAGCCGCACCAGACGCGGGAGGTGCTCATCCGTGCGCTCTCGTGGGCGAGCCGTCCGCCGCCGCCGGGAGGCTTCCGCGCAGGGATCTTGCAGGTGTAGACGGGTGTCGGACGAAGCGCGGGACGTCTCCGAACCGCGACCGTGAGGGAGCGGCGCTGGTGAAGCCAAGCGTTGTCCCGCGTAGACCGCTTCCTGACGGGCGCGGTTCGGAAAGGACCTCTCACACACGTGCTGAGCCGATCAGGAAATCGCGGCATGGATGGAGTCCTACGCGTTGGCAATGCCGGCGGCTTCTGGGGCGACCGTATCGACGCCGCCGCCGAGTTGGTCCGCCAGCAGCCCGATCTCGACTACCTCACGATCGATTATCTCGCCGAGGTGTCGATGTCGATCCTGGCCCGGCAGCGCGATGGCGACCCGGGCCGCGGTTATGCGGCGGATTTCCTCGAATCGCTGCGACTGCTTGCGCCCGCCTGGAAGGCCACATCCTTTCGGGCCAAGCTGATCACCAACGCCGGGGGGCTCAACCCGATGGGCTGTGCCCGGGCCGCGGGACAGGTTCTGCGGGACTACGGTTGCGACGGCCGGCGCATCGCCGTGGTCACCGGAGACGATGTGCTGGAGTTGATCCGCTCGCGGGCCGCGTCGGGCGCAAACTGCGATATCCTGAAGCACCTCGAAACGGGCGAGTCGATCGAGAAGGTCCTCCCCGATCTGGTCACCGCGAATGTCTATCTGGGCGCTATGCCGATCGTCGAGGCGCTTCGGTCCGGCGCGGACATCGTGATCACCGGCCGCGTCGCCGACCCGAGCCTCACCGTCGCGCCCTGCATCGCCCATTTCGGCTGGTCTGACGGTGATTATGACCGGATCGCCGCGGCGACGGTGGCCGGCCATCTGATCGAGTGCGGCACGCAGGCCACCGGGGGGATCTCCACGGACTGGCTGAGCGTACCCGATCGCGCGCACATCGGGTTTCCGATCGTGCAGGTCGATGACCGCGGCATCCTCGTGGTGGCCAAGCCGAAGGCCACGGGAGGCCGCGTGGACGAATTGACGGTGAAGGAGCAACTACTGTACGAGATCGGCGATCCGGCTCGCTATCTGAGCCCGGACGCGACCGTGTCGTTCCTGGGACTCGCGGTGGAGGACCTCGGAGGCGATCGCGTGCGTGTATCGGGAGCGGCGGGCAGCCCGTCGCCGGATACGTACAAGGTCAGTGCCACCTACCGGGCGGGCTATCGAGCGAGCGGCGTGCTGACGATTTGCGGACGGGATGCCCGGATCAAGGGGCAGGCCTGCGCCGAGATTGTGCACCAACGGCTCGCGGGAAAGGGCATGTCTCCGCAGGGCTGGCAGGTGGAATGTCTGGGCGCGGGTGACGCGGTGCCGGTCGCGCGCTCGTTGCTGCCGGCGGCGGATTCGTCGTTTGAGACCGTGCTGCGAATCAGCGTCAGGGACCCGCGCCGCGAGGCGGTGGAGCGGTTCGCACGGGAACTGATGCCGCTGGTGACGGCGGGGCCTCAAGGTGTGACCGGCTACGCCGAAGGTCGACCGCGCGTGCACGAGGTGTTCGGATACTGGCCCTGCTTGATCGAACGCAGCGCGGTGCAGGCTCGATGGGAGATGCTGGAGGAAACGGCGTGAGCGAACCGACCAGACAAGTGCGGTTGGGGGATATCGCGGTCGCCCGCAGCGGCGACAAGGGCGATTCCGCCAACATCGGCGTGATCGCCCGGACCCCGGCCGCCTACGATCTATTGAGGGATCGGCTGACCGCCCAGGCCGTCGAGCGGTACTTTGCCGCGACCGGAGTAGTGGGCGTGGTGCGCTACGAACTGCCGAACCTGGGCGCGCTCAACTTCATCCTCCCGGGCGCCCTGGCCGGCGGCGGCAGCCGATCGCTCCGGATCGACGCCCAGGGCAAGGCGCTGGGACAGGCGTTGCTGGAAATGGTGATCGATCTGCCGGACGAGCGGGACGGCAGGGATGCGGAACGTTGAGCAGGAATGCAGAATGAATCGTTCGAGCCGATGCCAGTCAACCAGCACGAAGCGCAAGCGAGTGCCCAGCCGTTGGTGCGGACGGAGCGAGGAGCACTCGCTTGCGCTTCGTGCTGGTAAGCGACTCGTTCCGCGTTCCTACTCAGGCAGGCGAGAGGACGATCATGACTGATGCGCCCGTCCTTGTGGACAGCAGCCAGAACATCGCCGACGGCCCGGCCCCCGGCGGCGGCACCATCTCGGGTGCGACGACGGCCAGTCTCACGCTGACCGGCGTGCAGGAGGCCGACGGCGGCATCTACACCTGCGAGGTATCCAACGCGTGCGGTGCGGCCGTCAGCAACGGCGCCCTCGTGGGCACGCCGATACCGCCTGATTTCGACCGCGACGGCGACGTGGACGAGGAAGACTTTGAGGCGTTCAACGCCTGTGCCCAAGGCCCGGCGGTTCCCTTCCCTCCGGGCTGCGAGGACAAGGATCTGGACGGCGACGGCGACCTCGACGCGGATGACTTCGCACGCATTCAGCGATGCTTCGCCGGCCCCGGCGTACTGCCGCCCGCAGGCTGCGCTCAGTAGTGGGGGTCAGGACGTCCGGCCCGCGTTCGGGATTCATGGGCCAGCAGCTCCCCACAGGATCAGTTTCTTGCCCGTGAGGGAGCGGGCATCAATCCGTTCCTCCAGCCCCGGAGCCTTGCTTGGGCGAGCCGGCCCGGTATCATGGAACACGCACCGTCCGCTTGATCGAGCCGTCCAATCGGAACCGTCAAGCAAGCCGAAGGTGCCGTGGTTGAGGCCGTTGCGGGTGTAGCTCAATTGGTAGAGCATCAGCCTTCCAAGCTGAATGTTGCGGGTTCGAGCCCCGTCGCCCGCTTTCCCAGCAGGGTCCTCCCGACGCGGTCCTGTGAACCTGCCTCGGCCGCTTGGCCGTCGATCAGGTCCGCAACGCAGTTCCGCCGAAACACCAGCCGGACGATCACCCCGGCGATCGCGCAGCCGAGCTGCGGCTGGAGCCACGGGCCATCAAGGCCCGGTGGCCGCTGTGAGTCTGCAAATCCGGCTTGAACCACTACCTCGCGGCGAAGTTCCGAAGGATCGTCAGACCGGCGGCCTGGCTCTTCTCGGGGTGGAACTGGGTGGCGAAGACGTTGCCGCGCTGGATCGCGGCGGTGAACGGGTAGCCGTAATCGCAGCGGCCGACGGTAACGGCATCGTCGTCGGGCACGACGTAGTAGGAGTGAACGAAGTAAAAGTGCGTCCCGCTGGGCAGGTCCTTGAGCAGCGGACAGGGCTTGTCCCAGCGGACCTGGTTCCAGCCCATGTGCGGGACCTTGAGGGCTTGCGGATTCAGGGAGCCGCGGGGCGGAGGAGGGCTCGGCTCGCCGGAACCACCGGGCGGAGGACTGCCCGGCTCGCCGGGACGACACAGATTGCGGAAATCGAAGCGGACGACCTTGCCGGGGATGAGGCCCAGGCCGGGGAACTCGCCCTCCTCGTAGCTCACGTCGAACAACAGTTGCAGGCCGAGGCAGACGCCCAGGAACGGCCGCCCGGATCGCGCGAACTCGACCACCGGTTCGATGAGGCCGCGCTCCTTGAGGTGTTTCATCGCGTCGCCGAACGCCCCGACGCCGGGCAGGATCAGCTTGTCCGCCGCCCGAACGTCGGCGCCGTCGCGCACGATGCGGGCCGACGAGCCGACCTTCTCGAGGCCCTTCTGCACGCTGCGGAGGTTACCCATGCCGTAGTCAACGATGGCAATCATCATCATCATCGGGGCCCGGCGTTCGGGGTTCGGGGCCCGGGGTTCGGCGCTCGGGGTTCGGGAGTCGGGTTCGGGAGTCGGACTCCCGAGCCCCGCCGTTCCACGAGGTCCACCTCTCCGCGTCCCCGTGTCGCCGCGTTCCCGTGTCGTCGCGTTCCCGTGTCCCCGCGTCCCCGTGTCGCCGCGTCGCTGCGTCCCCGCGTCAATTCCGCTCAAGGCGTCGCGGGGGCCTTTCGCTTGTTCAGGGCGCGGTCCAGTTGCCGCATGGCCTGTTGTAAGCGCTGCTCGTTCTCGACCAGGGCGATGCGGACGTAGCCCTCGCCGTTCTCGCCGAACGCCCGGCCGGGGGCCAGGGCGACTTCGGCCTCATCGAGCATGCGCATGACAAAGTCGATCGTGGATCCGCCGGCCAGGTGCTCGTCCTTCACGCGGGCCCAGACGAACATGCTGCCGCGGGGCTTGTCGGCCTGCCAGCCCAGGCGACGGCAGCCGGCGAGGACCACGTCGCGGCGGGCCTCGTAGAGCCGGGCCTGGTTGCGGACGTACTCCTGGCAGTGCCGCAGGGCGATGATCGAGGCGATCTGGATCGGCTGGAAGATCCCGTAGTCGTAATAGCCCTTAATCGTCGTGAGGGCCCCGACCATCGTCGCGTTGCCCACGCAAAAGCCGATCCGCCAGCCGGCCATGTTGTACGGCTTGCTCATGGTGGTGAACTCGACGCCGACCTTCTTGGCGTCGTCGGCCTCCATGAAGCTCGGGGCCCGGTAGCCGTCGAAGCACGTCTCGCCGTAGGCGAAGTCGTGAATGACCGCGACGCCGTACTCCTTGGCCAGCGCGACCGCCTTGGCGAAGAACGGGGGGTCGACGGTCATGGCCGTCGGGTTGTGCGGGTAATTCAGGATCATCACCTTGGGCCGCGGGTACAGGTGGGCCGCGACGTAACGGATGCGCTCCAGGAACGCATCGTCGTTGCCCAGCGGCACCGAGATCACGTTCGCCCCGGCCAGGGCCACCCCGTACACGTGGATCGGGAACGACGGGTCACCCACCACCGCGGTGTCGCCGGGGCCGAGCATCGCCAGCAGCATGTGGCTGATGCCCTCCTTGCTGCCGATGCACGCGGTGATCTCGGTCTCGGGATCCAGTTCGACCCCGCAACGATCCCGGTAGTGGCGGGCCACGTCGCGGCGCAGGTTCAGCATGCCCTTGCTCAGCAACGAGTATCGATGATTGCGCGGGTCGAGCACGGCCTCGCGCAGCTTCTCGACGATGGGTTCCGGCGTCGGATCGCTCGGGTTGCCCATGCCCAGGTCGATGATGTCGACGCCCTGCTGGCGTTTCTGGTGCTTGAGGGCGTTGATCCGGCCGAACAGGTACGGCGGCAACCGCGCGATGCGCAGCGACGGTTGTATTTGGAACTCAGACATCGCGTCTATTATACGGAGACGGGCAGGAGGGGGCCAAACAGGCGGCCCGCCGGGGCAGAAGGGGTCCGGCAATTCTTTCGGAAAAAGAAAGGGGTCGGGAGTCTTTTCTCGCTCATCGGTTGCCGTGGTCGTCTTGGCAGGCCCCAGACCTATGCCCACCATGCGTTGATGTCAAACAAAGACTCCCGACCCCTTTACCTCCCGGCAGAAGTCATCGGGCCGAGGCGCCGGCCGGTGGGGTCGGCGCCGGGGTCGGCTGGGAGGCGGCGGGGGGCTCAGCGTCCAGACCGGCGAGCACTTGCCTGGCGATCCGATTGTCCGGCCGGAGGCGCAGGAGCCGCTCGCACGTCTGCCGCCGTTCCCGGTGCTGGACGGCATTCTGGAGCACGACCTGCTTCTCGAGGAGCGCGGGGTTGTCGCGATCCTTCTCGGGCGCGGTGCTGATGATGCTCAGAGCCCGGTGCAGAACGATCAACTGGGCGACGTCGGCCTGTTCCTGCATGGCCTGGGCGAGCAGGAGGCGCGTCTCGAGGTCATCGGGATTGTTGAGCATCATGGCGTTGAGCACGCGGGTGTAAGTCATGTAGCACTGGCTCAGCACGTTGAGGACCTCCGCATCATCCGGCGTGGTGCTTAGCCACTTGCGGGCGATCTCGACGCCCA
>JACQVT010000601.1 GCA_016209665.1 Planctomycetota bacterium
GCCCCGTGGACGGCGGCGGCCATCCACGCCGAGCCTACGGCCCATCGCATCCGGTGGGCGGACGTCGACGGCGACCGCCGGAAGGAGCTGATCACCGCGCCGATCGTGGGCCGGGGGGCCAAGCCGCCCGGCTTGCAGGAAGCCCCGGCCCGGCTGATGTGCCAGTGGGTCCCCAAGGACCCGGTCCACGACGCCTGGCCCGAGCAGATCATCGATCAGACGTTGACCGTGGTGCACGGCCTGTTCGTGATCGATTGGGACGGGGATGGACGCGACGAACTGCTGACCGCGTCGAATCAAGGCATCCATCTGTTCAAGGCCGAGGGCGGCCAGCCCGCGATGCGCTGGTCGCGCACGCAGCTTGCCGCGGGTCACGCCGGCGAGCCGCCGAACCGCGGCTCCAGCGAGGTCGGCGTCGGCCAGGACCGCCGCGGGGCGCGGTTCCTGGCGACGATCGAGCCTTGGCACGGCCACGAAGTAGTGGTCTACACGCCACCGCCGGGTGGCGCCGGCGACGCCGCGGCCTGGCAGCGCCACGTGATCGATGATTCGCTCCGTGCCGGCCACGCCCTGTGCTGCGTGGACCTCGACCGCGACGGCGGCGACGAGATCGTCGCGGGCTACCGCGGGGAGGGCACGAGCCTGTACGGCTATCGGCGGGTTGCCGCCGACCCGCCGCGATGGGAGCGGTTCATCATCGACGCCAGCGGCATCGCGGCCCAGGGCTGTGTCGCCGCCGACGTGAACGGCGACGGCTGGCTCGACCTCGTCGCCACCGGCGGAACCACGCACAACGTCAGGCTCTACCTCAACGAAACGCAACGCCGGCCGTAGAATTCGGCCCTGTTGCTTGACCCTGGGGTGCTCGCCTGTTACCGTGTGATTTCAGGCTATCGTCCCGCGCAACGCAGGCGCGGCGTTTCTTGGGGAGCGGGCATCCGGCCCGCCTCGCTCGGAACCCGAAAGCCTTTGCCCAACCGAATGCTCGCGCGGGTCCTGCCCCACCTGGAGAGGTGGCAGAGTGGCTGAATGCACCGGTTTGCTAATTTCTCCGTGAGCTGCTACGCCTCTCTGCAGCGGCGTTCTTGACGCCGTCAGGCCCGCAGAAGTCCGCACGAGCCGCCCAAAACCGCCCTGCCGGTTGTCGCGACAACCGCCTCCCCTGCCGCGATTCCTTTGTGCGTATCCGCGAATCCAGATTGGTCTCAGCGAGACACCTCGACATCGAGCACGATCACTCTGTCGCTTCGGTCTGACACCATGAGAGGGATGTTTCCTGGTGCCCCTCATGCCGTGATGTTGGTCACCCGCTGACGCTTTTGGACACTTCCTCGCGCAACGGACTCTCGTGGATCTGATCAGTCGGGCATGGCTGGCGGCGGCTGCCACTGCCTGGGTTCCAAGAACCGGGAACCTTTCTCCGAGAGGAGAACCTGACTACCCTGATCCATAACTGGTTTGACCGCACAACCTACAAACACCCAGTCCACTTCTCGGTGTGGGTGGAAGCGAGAATTCGGCATTGACGGGCCATCGGCCATGTCAATCTCGCGTGATCGAGAGCGAGTCGCTCAGACGAAGGTCGGCGATGGCCTGCCTCAGCTCCGCTTCGGCCGTGGAGGCCTCCGCCCGCGGGAGGTCGCAACTCACGTCCAGGCCCAGAGAGAGGTTCTGGCCCGCCCGGAGCCGGGGGAGCAGCCGGACCCCCAGCTTGTTCCAGACCTCGGGGGCGATCGTCCCGCGGAGCCGGATCCTGACCATCGCGGGGGCGGCTGGGCCAGTCGCCTCCGCCGGCGGCGGTGCGGTTCCGATGGTGACAGCCTCGTCCGGTTCTGCTCTCGTTCCCCGATCAATCGGCTTCTCCTGCGTCTCCGGTGCCGGGGCCGGCTTGGCCAGGGCCGCCTGGGCCCGTTTCTTCGTCAGCAGGAACACCTGGGCGTCGAAGGTGATCTCGTCCAGGCCGATCGGCTGGTTGAACCAGACTCGCTCGAAGGTCCCGTCCGGCCGCTGGTTCGAGGCCAGGCCGAAGTCACCCTTCTGCACGAACTCGGCGATCTTCGTTCGCAGCACGGCGTCCGGATCGAGCAGCCGGGTCAGGGCTCCGTTCAGGAACGCCTGCCTCATGCCCGACAGGGGCCAGGTCCCGCTCTCCTTGAGGGCAGGCGGCCAGTTCCGCTCGATGTATCCCGCGCCCACGGACTCGTTCAGACGGCCCTCGGACCGCAGGGCCACCACGATCCGCCCGGTGAGGGACTGTCCCCCGCTGGAATGCCCGGCCCCCAGGTCAATGAGCTTCAGCCCGCTCGGCTCGGCCGGATCGGCGATCAGCACGAACCGGTAGCTGGCCCAGACCTCATCCGCGGCGGCGCCGCTCGCCTCGCTCAGCTCCGTTCCGACCTTCGCCCGGTCGGCCGGCTCGAACTCGCCCAGGAGGACGCCGTCGTCGATCTCCTGCTTGACCTTCTTCCATGCCTGCCAATGCATGACGCGGTCCCGAAGGTCCTTGCCCGCCTTTCGCACGCACCAGATCAGCGCCGCCGGGTACGACCGGTCCGACGATCCGCGCCGCCTCGTCCAAGCCACGAGCGTCTCCCGGACCTCCCCCCGCTCGTCCCACGCCATCTGGGGATCGAGCACCACGACGGTGAGTCTCGGCACGTCGGCGACCTCGTCGCCGTCCTTCGGCAGCGGAAGCAGCGGCAGCACCGCTTTGTGCTCGAACTCCTGCCGGACCAGCGCCCGCATCGGCTTGAGGATGTCCTCCTCCTCGTCGAGCGAGGCCCGCCGGTCGGCCACGACCTTCTTCAGCGTCGGCTGGAACCCGAAGCGGAACCCGTCGGTGCCCACCTTGCGGATGAAGTAGCCCTTCTTCTCCAGGGCCACGGCCGCGTTGTCGATCGAGGTCGTGTCCAGGTTCGGCTCGCCCAGGGCGAACCGCAGCTCCGGCAGGTGGCTCACCTTGTCCGACTGGCCGCCCGACGACTCGAACAGGATGGCCGTCCCCACCCGCCGATGGATGTCGCGCAGGGGCCCTTTCGTGTCGGCATCCAGGGCCCGGGCATGGGACCCGTCGCCGGCCACGTCCGAGCTGATCGCTGCCCCCAGCCGCGGTTCGCCGAGTTGGCCGAGGACGACGCTCAGGAAACCCGAATCGTTCAGGGGCGCCCGGCCCAGCGTCAGCAGGGACTCGTTGATCCCTTTCTGGTGCTGCTCGACGAAGGCCCACGACACCCACTGGGCGAACATGGCCAGTGTCCCCCGCGTCTGTTGATAC
>JACQVT010000602.1 GCA_016209665.1 Planctomycetota bacterium
CCCAGTATGTATTCGGCCAGCATGGCCACTGCGCTCCTACAACCGCTCGCAGACCATGACGAGTCCGATACACGCGGCAAAAAAGACAACAGCGATTCCGAGCAAGACCACGTCTATCATCTCGGTCACCTCTGGGCACCGGCCGCCCCGGGCAGATCGACTTCGCTGGGATAGTATGAACCAACCCGGATCAACAGAGCAGCAAAAGCGGCGCGAAGCCCGTCAAGATTTCATCAAGATGCCTCGTTGAAGGGTGGTCCGAGCAAGCGGTAACCCCCCGGCAACTGAATGGCTCCGGACCCAGGAGCGCGCGAGACAGGTCCTTTTTGAACCGCCCCCGCCAGCAAGCGGCTGTTAGTCCGAACCGCGACCGGAAGCGGTCTTCGCGGGACAACGCCCGGTCTCCTGAACGCCGCTCCCTCGCCGTCGCGGTTCGGACAGGCCCGTCATCTCTGGCACGCCCTTCAAGCAGAAGCGGGGACGGCTCGGCTTTGCCCGGGGGAGCCGTCGCGGTTAGGATAGGCGGCGTTCATGGCTCTGAAGCTTCAGACAGGAGTACGTGCATGGGAGAGATGAATCGTCAGTCGAGGCGGAGCATTCTGATCGCCGGCGCGTCGGGCGTGGCGGCGGGGCTGCTCGCGCGGGGCGGGCCGATGGCGGTGGCGGCCGAAACCTCCCCGGCGTCGCACACCGTGGACCGCGGGAAGGCCAAGTCGGCGTCGATCAAGCTGAGCCTGGCGGGATACTCGTACCGCAAGCACCTGGACACGCTCGGCAAGCCGGGGGAAATGTCGCTCTTCGACCTGGTCGACCTGTGCGCCGAGCTGGGCCTCGACGCAGTCGAGCCGACGTCGTACTACTTCCTGAAGCTGGACGACGAGTTCATCTACTCGGTGAAACGCAAGATCTTCCTGGCTGGGCTGGCCAACAGCGGCATGCCCGTGCGGAACAACTTCGCTTTGCCCGACGGGCCGCAGTTCGACAACGAGGTCAAGCAGCTCTGCGACTGGGTGGACGTGGCCGCCAAGCTGGGGGCGCCGAACATGCGGATCTTCGCGGGCAGCCCCAGCAAGACGATGTCGCGCGAGCAGGTCTTCCCGCAGGTGGTCAAGGGCATCCGTCGGGCCTGCGAGTATGCGGGGACCAAGGGCGTGTTCCTGGCCATCGAGGACCACGGCTACATGACCGAGACCGCCGAGGACGTGATCAGAATCGTGGAGGGGGTCAACCACCCCTGGCTGGGCGTCAACCTGGATACCGGCGGGTTCGGGCATCACGCCTACGACCAGATTCGCAAGCTCGCCCCCTACGCGGTGGTCTGTCAGTTCAAGACGATGTGCAGGCCGGGCGAGCCGGGCCGCCCGGGCGAGCCGGCCCGCCAGGAGCACGCGGACTACGCCCGCATTTTCCAGATTCTGCGCGACGCGAGGTACCGTGGGTACGTGGCCCTGGAGTACGAGGGGACCGACGCCAAAGCGGACGTTCCCAAAGAGATTCGGATGATGCAGGCGGCCCTGCATGGTTGAAACCGTGTTCTTTATGAGGGTGCCGGCATGATCAAGGACCGATTGGAGAACGCCGAGGCCTACGCGCCGCTGGGGCCAGGAATCGCCCGGGCGATGCAGTACCTGCGCCAGACCGATCTGTCGCGGCTCGAACCGGGCCGATACGAAATCGACGGCGACCGCGTGTTCGTGGTCGTGCAGCGCTATCGGCCCAAGCCGCTGTCGGAGGCGGCCTGGGAATCGCACTACCGCTACATCGACGTGCAGTGCGTGATCGAGGGCGCGGAACGAATGGGACACCTGGCCCTGCGGGCCGGCCCCCGCGTGATCAAGCCGTACGATCCCGAAACCGACCTCATCTTCTACGAGCCGGGGACCGACCTTCTCGTTTTCCAGGCCGGCGAGTTTGCCATCTTCTCGCCCCAGGACATCCACGCCCCCGGCTTGGCGGTAGACTCACGCCCCGCCGGCGAGGTGCTCAAGGCGGTCGTCAAGGTGCGGGTGGACGAGGATCGCGGCCCTTGCGGATTCTGAGCATACCTACAGATGCCAGGGGGCGCGGTACTCGGCGCGGCCGAGGAGCTTGTTGGCGTCGTCGTCGTTGGTGGTCTCCGACTTGGCGTCCCAGGTCAGGCGGCGGCCGACGCGATAGCTGATGTTGGCCAGATGGCCGATGATGCTGCTCAGGTGTCCGGCCTCGGCGTGGGCCTCGGGCTGCTTGCCGCTGCGGATACAGTCGAAGAAGTTGCGCTTGTGGTCCCACAGGCCGGTGTTGCCGGTCTCGATGTAGTGCGGCTTGCGGGTGCCGCGGTCGGCATCGCGGAAGATCGCGAAGTAATTGCGGTTGACTTGCAGCGTCATGTCGGTGCCGAAGAACTCGATCCCGTGGTCCATGTCGCCGTGCGGGTGCCAGCCGTTGCCGTGCCGCATCGAGTAGGTCATCGTATAGCCCGGGCAGTCGAAGGTGGCGACGGCCGTGTCGGGCGTCTCGCGATCGTCCTTCCAGACGTGGTTCCCGCCGGCAGCCGAGACGCTGTTTATCTGCGGGCCCATGGCCCAGGCCACGACGTCGAACAAGTGGATCGCCCACTCGCTCATCATCCCGCCGCCATACTCCCAGAAGAAATAGTGCGTGCCGTGGAACCGCAGGCGGTTGAACCGGCGCTTCGGGGCCGGGCCGAGCCACAGGTCGTAGTCGACGCCGGGCGGCGGATCGCTGTCCGCGGCGTGGCCGATGGTGCTGAACATCTCCCGGGTGTTCCAGGCGTTCCAGACGTGGATCATGTTGATACGGCCCAGCTCGCCGGCCTTGATGCGGTTGACCGCGTTGGCCCAGTGCTTGGTTGTCCGCTGCTGGGTGCCGACCTGGACGATGGACTTGTTCTCGCGGGCCGCCTCGACGAGAGCCCGGCCCTCCTTGATGTTGTGGCAGATGGGCTTCTCGACATAGACGTGCTTGCCCGCCCGGCAGGCCCGGATGGCCGGGATGCCGTGCCAGTGACCGGGCGTAGCGATGAGCACCGCGTCGATGGTCTTGTCGTCGATGATCTCGCGGAAGTCCTTGGTGGCCTTCACACCTTCGCCGACGACCTTGGCTGCCGCGTCGAGGCGGTTCTGATCCACGTCGCAGACGGCCGCGACGCGAATGTCCTCCATCTTGACCATCTCCCGAAGGTGGGCGCTCCCCTGGCCGCCAACACCGATGGAGGCGATGGTGATCCGCTCGTTGGCACCCGGGGCGGCCCGGACGGACCGGGCCGTGCGGGCCAAGGCCATGCCGCCGACGCCGACGGCCGCGGTTCTGACGAAGCTTCTGCGGGACATCCGGTTGCGTGGCATGAATCCTACTCCTCGCCTGTGTGGAACTGGACGACCGCCCATCTTCGCGGGAAACGCGGTCGGTGGCAAGAGAAGCGGGGTTCGGGATTCGGGGTTCGGGCGGAAGGAGACGCGGGGACACGGTGACGCGGGGACGCGGAGATGGGGGGTCGCGCGGACGCGGTGAATGCCTGCTCGTTTAGCGGCGTCGCGTGCGACGCCTCGGCATCCTACAATCGGGGCATGGAGACGAGACTGCGCAGGATCGAGAAAACCATCAGCCGGCTCGTGGTGATGGACTACTGGTTGTATTTGCCGCGGGAGTATGACCGGCTGGAAGCCGGCCCCACAAGCCCAGATCGGCGATGGCCGCTGATGCTCTACCTGCACGGCATCGGCGAGCGGGGCGACCTCGAGAAAGCCAAAAAGCACGGGCCGCCCAAGCGAATCGCCGCCGGGGCGGAGTTTCCGTTCATCGTGCTGGTTCCGTCGTGTCCGCCCGACCGGTGGTGGGAGCCCGAGCCGCTCGAGGTATTGGTCCAGGAGGTCTGCGAGACATACCGCGTCGACGAGGACCGGGTGTACGGCACGGGCCTGAGCATGGGCGGGTTCGGCATCTGGTCGCTGGCCATCGCCTATCCCTGGCGGTTCGCGGCCATCGCCCCGATCTGCGGCGGCGGAACACCCTACCTGGTGTCGCGGATCGCCCACGTGCCGGTGTGGACATTTCACGGGGCCAAGGACCCCGTGGTGCCGCTGTACGAGTCGCAGCGGATGGTCGACGCCCTGAACGACGCCGGCGGCAACGCCCGCATCACGATTTACCCCGACGCCGAACACGACGCCTGGACGGCCACATACGAAAAGCCCGAGCTGTACGAGTGGCTGCTGTCCCAGCGGCGCCGGGCAAGCGGTCCGGCACGAGAGTGAAGGTCTAACCCGCCTCCCAACGCCGACTTGCAACCCGCCGCGCCCACGGCCTGGGGTCTTTGCCCCATGCCGGTTGACTGGCGGCCCATTCGCTGTTTACAGATTTCTTTCTTGATTCGTTTGCCTACCGCGGAAACCGGGTGTATATAGAGACATAGAGCGTTGATGTCGATGGCGGCATAGCTCGTGCAGTTCACATACCCGTCGGGGAGCGGGGACCGGCTCGCAGGAGACCGAGGCGGGCACGGTCGAGCGATCAGCGGGATACGAGGCCGGGACGAACCAGAACTCGAACATGAGGCAACGGAGGGAACGGAGATAAGACGGCTCTGTTGGCTCCGTTTCCTCCTGTTCAATCGTGGAAGCCACCGAGAAGCGACACCATCGTACCTATCCGCCGTCCGACCCGAACCATGACCTGAGCGGCGGGCGTACAACTACGACAACATCGGCAACCGGTTGGACATGACGGCCCTGTTTACCTCGTACTACTGCACCAACACCGTGAACCAGTACACCGCCACCGACAACGATCATCCCGACTGCCCGAGTCCGACGGAGTCGTTCAGCTACGACAACGACGGCAACCTCACCGCCGACGGCACGTACACCTACGAATGGGACGGTGAGAACCGGCTGGTCAAGGTCCAGACGCGGCTGGACCTGGGCAACGATCCCGACGACCCCGACGAGAACGACAAGAAGCTGGAGTTCAAGTATGACTACCTCGGCCGGCGGGTGGAGAAGAAGTACTCGGTCTACACCAGCGGCAACTGGGCCGTCCAGACCGGCGGCTGGCAGCGCTTCGTGTATGACGATTGGAACGTCGCCCTCGTGCTCAGCGCCGCCGACAGCAATGCCGTCGTGAAGAAGTACACCTGGGGTCTGGACCTCAGCGGCCAGTCGGGCAGCGGGAGGACAGTCGATGGTCTTCACGGCGCCGGCGGTATCGGCGGCCTGCTGGCCGCCGTCGAGACCGGCGGAACGTACGCCGGCACGTACTGGTTCCTCTACGACGGCAACGGCAACGTCGGCCAGGTGCTCGACGCCACGG
>JACQVT010000612.1 GCA_016209665.1 Planctomycetota bacterium
CGCGGCTGTATCGCCCAGGCCTGGAGCGTCGCCGAACTCCTCCGCGCCTGGCACCTCGCCACCGGGTGAATTGAGAGAGCGGCCCGGAGCCGTCGAGACCTCATCGAGGGACGATCCGGCGGCTCTTTCCCCGGCGATTGCATGTCGGGATCGGGAGGATAGAATAAGAAGTGGAGTATCGTGTGATGCCGCTGCAATCCGATGTCCAGCAAGAGATAGATCAGTACATTGCCCGCCTGGAGTGGCTGTACAGAAACGTCGAAGCCTGGATTGCCGAACGTGAGCCGAATGCCCGAGCGCATCGGACGACAGTCGAATTGGCCGAGGAAGCCACGGGGCCGTATAAGGCCGAAAGTCTGGAGATCATCAGGCCGGGCAAGCCGGCTGTTCGGCTGATCCCCAAAGGCATATTCATGGTGGGTGCACATGGCCGAGTGGACGTTTGGAGCCGGCTCGGCCGGGAGATCGTGGTCTGGCTCGATAAGGGGGAGCCTCACCTTCATGTCAAGAGTTCGGAAGAAACCGGAACGCTCGAGCAGATCGTTAGCCCTCTGTACCCGGTGAGTCAGGAGGGCTGGGCCTGGGCGGACGAACGCCAGCGTGCCCCCCGGTACCTGACCGAACCGGTCTTTGTAGACGAACTCCTGGATCGCCTGACCACGTGAACGGATTGCTGGACCCAATCTGGGATGCGTATGCCACATCCATGGATGCACTCAAGGTGGTCCACCGTTGTGCGACCCTGCCCGCTATTGACAACGACCGCCCGTTCCGGAACACACGCTTCCACCGTCTTGACGATGAGCAATGTGCCGAACTTGTTGACGCCGCGCAGGAACAGATCGAGGACCAAACCGTGCTTGCCCTCTATGGAGTCTTCGAGGGAGCGCTCCGTGATCACCTCCGGAAACAATCTCAACATCTTGCCGATCACGCGACTCAACCCGATTTGGAGTTTGGTCGCCGGTTGGCAGAGTACTTTGAGAGATCGGCCGGTGTGGCGCGTATGGATGATGTGACCCCGATCTTCGCGAACGCTGCGGGCACGGAACTCGTGGCCAAGGTTGGCTCGATTCGCAAGTACCGCCACTGGGTATCGCACGGTCGGCAATGGACAGCCCCTCCTCCTGTCACCGCGCGATTTGCCTACGATACCCTGCAACAGTTCCTCAGCCGCTGTGGCATCGGTTAACTCATTCGAGCCGCGGGTAGAAGAGTCCGATGCTGGCCGTGTGGCCGTGGATGAGGTTGCGGCCGTCGATCGGGCCGAGTTCCCCGGCGGCGAAGAAGCCGGCCGCCGGCACCGGTCCGCAGATGTCCCGCAAGACGGCGACGTCGTGGTTGGGCTCGGACCACATGCGGGTGCCCCGCCCGTTGCACGTGAACAGCAGCGCCCCGGCCGGGGCCCCGCGTTCGCGGGCGGCGACGAGCAGCTCCCGCAGGTCCTCGTCGGCCGAACGCTCGTCCCGCACGTGGAACTGCATCGACATGCCGACCCGCACCTCGTCGCCCACGACGATCGCCCCCGACTGCGGATCGCCGGCCAGCAGGTGCCGGATGACAAAGTCGCCGCGCTTGAACCGCTCCTTGTACTCGTTGATGACCAGCCCGACGAACAGCGATTGCTGGGCGAGCATCAGGTCTTCGCCGGCCAGGCCCCGCAGCAGGTCGCGGAGCTGCTGCAGGGCCGGCTTGCCGCCGAGCTGCTGAATGACGTTACGCTGGCATTGGGTGATCACGAACCGTTCGCCCAGCGGACGGCAGCCCTGCGACACGACGGTGCGCACGTCCACGCCCGAGACGGCGATCCCGACCGCCCCCTCGCGATAGACCTGATCGTCGAGAATCAGCACCGCCTGCCCCGGCCCCTCGCACCCGCTGACCATCCCGCCCAGCACGGGCCGTTGCGGGTAGGTCACGTCGAACAACTGCAAGACCGCGTTGATCGGCACGCTGAACGGGTCGGCGAACAGCAGGAACGTCGGGGCCTCGGCGGGCTTGGGTCCCAGCTTGCCGATCCATTTGTGGGCGGCCTGCGGACTCGACAGATCCTCGGTTCCGGCCCGCAAGGCGTGCAGCCGGGCCCCCGGCATCCGGGCCAGCCACAAGGCCATCGCCGGCACGCGCTCGTGCTCCGCGTCGGCACCGAGGACCCCCTCCGCCGAGCACGCGGCGAAGACCGCCGTGGGGTACCGTCGGGTAAACACCCCCGCGATCCTGTCCGCCTCGTCCTCGAAGTGCGGCGTGAAGAACGCCAGCACCAAGTCCGGACGATTGTCGCCAAGAATCGCCTCAGTTTGTCCACAAAGCTCTATCGTCTCCCGGTCCAGGTCCTGAACCAGGGTCGCAGCGCTCGCGAATCTCATGCCAAAACTCCTGCCTGCGGCCGATCCACACAGACCTGCTATTGTAGGCCCCCCGCGGACCGCGGCCCCCGGGCTCAACCCGCCCGCGATCGCCGGGGTGGCCGCCCTCGATTCCCACGCACATTTCACGGATTCGAGCCGCCGCCCGGTTGAGCGTCACTGCAATGGGGGTTATAATGATGTGGTCTGCACGTCGTTTGAGCGCGTTCGATCGGTCGCAGAGGCGGATACACGATGAAACACCGGACCCACACCTACGGATTCACCCTCATCGAAGTCCTGGTCGTCGTGGCCATCATCGCCCTGTTGGTTTCCATCCTGCTCCCCTCGCTCAAGGCGGCCAGGGAGCAGGCCCGCTCGGCGGTCTGCCTGAGCAACCTCAAGCAGTGCCTCAACGGGATCAAGCTCAAACAGGCCGAGACCCAGATGCGCAAGGAGGTCTGGAGCACCAATTTCGGCTGGGACGTCGAGTCTTACCGCGCTCACAAGAACCAAGCCCAGTAGTACACCTGCCCTTCGGATCCGGCGCCACGGCCGATGCCGGCCGTCAAGGTGGCGCAGTACGACGGGCCGGTGGCCAGCTCCCGCTACCGCGGCACCACCAGCGGCGACGCCATCTTCAGCCGACTCTCACAGCGCGGTGCCGGTACCTGGCAGGCGGACATCCAGGACCAGCTTGACGAGACCATGTTCGGGGGGGATGCCTGGAATGACAACGCCGGTGATCTACTGGTCAATTATTCAGCGCACTCGGTTAACGTGACGAGGACCAGCGCCACGTGCAGCGTCGGGGGAGCTGCCTGGCACTGGAACATGCTCAGCTACGACGGGAAGATGCTGTTCCCCGACGCGGGCCGCACCGGCGGCAGCGCGATCATCCCACTTTTGTGGTTGAGCTATTCGGCCAACGCCAGTGCCGGCCTCAAGAGCGCCAAGGGCAACCCCATCCTGATCGTCGAGGGGGCCAAGCCAGGCATCTTCGCCGAGAGGCTCGGCAGCTACCAGGCCGACAACCTCGCCCGGGCCCTGCGGTTCCGCCATGGCAACCGCTCCGCGAAGGCCGGCTTGACCGGCTTCAACTACCTGGCCATGGGCAATCCCACCTGGGCGACGAACCCATCCCCTGTGAACACGGGCGCCATCCCTGCACATCTGGTCGATCGGAACTACGAGTCGGCGGTCAACCTGAACGCGGGCTTCCTCGACGGTCACGCCGAGCAGCGGCCCTTCTACTCGTTGTTCCTGGCGGATCCGGCAAACTGGACGTCAGCCATCACCGCCCCTAAGCCGATCGAATCGGTCTGGATCGGCATCCGCCGGACCCCAGAGGCACTGACTTATTGATGTGGCCGCGACGCGGCGGGGCTTCGATTCAACAGGCCCCGGCTGCGGAGCCAATTCCCGGCCAATCGCGGCCAGGTGGAGGCTTCGTCCTCCGGTTTGCCCAGACCGAAGCCGTGCGGGCCCTTTTCAAAGACGTGCAGCTCGACCGGCACCTTGGCCCGCCGCAGAGCCATGAACATCGCGATGCTGTTCTCGGCTGGCACACCTCTGTCTTCGTCGGTGTGCACGAGGAACGTCGGAGGTGTTCGAGGCGTGACCTGCCGCTCGCTGGAGATGGCTTCCACCAAGTCCTCAGCCGGGTTCTCACCAAGGAGATTCTTTCGCGAGCCTCGGTGGGTGTCAGGACGAACGCCGCCACGCCCAGATCGTTGAGCCACTGGGCCACCTGGCGGCCCTCGTGATCCATCGCGAGATTGCCGTATCCACCGCCGGGACAGACCACGATGGCCGTCCCGGTGGCCTTCGCCGGCGGCGGCAGGTACGGCCGGATCCAGGGCTGATCGCCCTCCGTGTCGCCGTGGGCACCCGGTGCTCCGGCCGACCACAACAGGACCGGTTCGGGCTCGGCCACCGGGGCCGCGAACGCCCTCCCCACACAACACAGTGACAGATATAGGGCTCCAATGAGGATGGGGCGTCGCATGTCGTGTCCTCCCCAAAGGTTCGATGGGTTCAATCGGCGCAGTCGGCTTGCCCGACCGCGCCGCTGCCGGTCATGCATCGCTGGAGGGCGGCGAAATCGACCTGGTCCACGTCCAGGTCGCCGTCGATGTCCGCCCTCGCAAAGTCCTCCGGCAGACAGTCTTCGGGCGCGCGGGGGTTGGCCGGCCCGCTGGCGCACGCGATGAACCGCTGGAGGTCGGCATCGTCCACGTCGCTGTCCTGATCGATGTCGCCCGGAACGTACAGCGTGCAGCCATCGGGCGCCACCACCGCGCCGGACGGCGTGTTTTGGCAGGCGTCGCAGCCGTCACCCACGTGGTCTGAATCGGTGTCGATCTGGGTCGGGTTGTGGAAGGCCGGGCAGTTGTCGAAAACGTCGGGCACGGTGTCGTTGTCGCTGTCCAGCCGGATGGCCAGGCTGTGCAGGTCGCCCGCCCCGATCGCGATGAACGACGTGTTGGGCGTGGGGACGTTGCACTGCCCGTGGTCGTTGCGGCCCCAGGCCACAATGGACCCATTCGACTTGAGGCCCAGGCTGTGATAGTAGCCGGCTGCCACCGCCGCGAAACCACTGTTCGGCAGCGGCACGTCGCACTGGCCGTAGGTGTTCTGCCCCCAGGCCACGATCGAGCCGTCGGCCTTGAGGCCCAGGCTGTGGTAGTACCCCCCCGCCACCCCCATGAAGCCCGAGTTCGGCAAGGGCACCGTTGTCTGCCCGCTGCTGCCGAGGCCCCAGGCCACGATCGAGCCGTTGGTCTTGAGGCCCAGGCTGTGAAAGCCGCCCGCGGCGATCTTCGCAAATTCGAGGTTCGGCGCCGGCACGCTGGACTGCCCGTCGCTGTTGGAGCCCCAGGCGACCACGGAACCCCCGGTCTTGAGGCCCAGGCTGTGCCGAGCACCGGCCGTCACCGCCATGAACCCCCAGTTGGGCACCGGCGCGGTCGCCTGCCCGTAACTGTTCCCGCCCCAGCACACGATCGTGCCGTCGATCTTCAGGCCGACGCCGTGCTGCTCGCCCGTCGACACCGCCTGAAAACTGGAGTTCGGCGGCGGGATGGCGCCCTGTCCATCCGCGTTGCTGCCCCAGGCCATAATCCAGCCCTCGCTGCGCAGAGCGAGACCGAACTCCTTGCCGCCCCGCACGGCGAGGAAGCGCGTGTTCGACTGGGGCAGGTTGGTCTGGCCCGAGAAGTTGGAACCCCATGTGGCCACCGAGCCGTCGGTGCGGATCGCCAGGCCGTGCTCGCCGCCCGCCGCGATGACGGTGAAGTTGTAGTTCGGCGTCGGCACCGTCGCCTGCCCCTTGTCGTTGAGGCCCCAGGCGACGATCGAGCTGTCGGTCTTCAGGCCGAGGCTGAAGTACTCGCCCGCCGCGACGGCCACGAAGTCGTAGTTCGGCGCCGGTACCGTCGTCTGCCCCTTGTCGTTGAGGCCCCAGGCGACAATCGAGCCATCGGCCTTGAGGCCCAGGCTGTGGCTGGAGCCCGCGGCGATCTTCGTGAAGGCCTGGTTGGGCGGGGGCACGCTGCATTGGCCCACGTCGTTCAGACCCCAGGCCACGATGCTGCCGCCGGTCTTACGGCCCAGACTGTGTTGCGCTCCCGCGGCAATAGCCGTGAATTGGCCGTTCGGATCGGGCACGCTGCTCTGTCCCCAAGTGTTGCTGCCCCAGGCCACGACGGTACCGTCATTCTTCAAGCCGAGGCTGTGGTACCACCCCGCGGCGATGGCCGTAAAGCCCGTGTTGGGCTCCGGTATGTTGCATTGGCCGTCGCTATTCCAGCCCCAGGCCACGATGGAGCCGTCGGCCTTGAGGGCGAGACTGTGCCCGTAGCCGGCGGCGACGGCCGTGAAGACCGGCTCCCCCGAGGGCACGGTGCATTGGCCAAACCGGTTGTCCCCCCACGCGATCACCGTTCCATCTCGACGCAGGGCGACACTGTGCCGATAGCCGCCGGCGATGGCCACGATGTTGCGGTTGAGTTCGACGCCGACCACCTGCCGCCCCCACCCCTGGATGGCCCCCGTCGGCTGCGCGCAGGTTGACCGCACGGCCAGCATGGCGCTGACAAAAAAGACCGAAGTCAGCAACGGTGCCCAACGGCCCATCGATCCTCCGCCATCCAGACCCGGCCAGCAGAGTCGGATAACGATCTGCCTCGGCAGTCCAGTGGTGCCCTCAACGTCTCTGGCTTCCCCGCGACGATAGGTGGTCGCCATACCGCCCTTCACCACCTAGTTTACCAGGAGGGGCCGGTTACCGCGCAGGCCAATCTCGGGTGGGAACTCACATCTCCCCATCCTCTTTTATTCTACGGCTCCACCGCCCCTGCGGCGTGTAGGCTCGCAAAATCACTCCCGGATGGGTCGACACGCGTTCGCGACCGCAATTCGGATGCAAATTATTGTAGTACATGATGTTACAACTATAGCTATCTTGCCGCGACGCGCAACTCCGCCTGGTTATTGCCCTCGTACAGCTCGTCAAGCTGACGGTCGGGATCGAGCCTGACCCGGTAGAGCCTGGCTGCCGGAACATCCCGGAACGTGAGTGTCTGCGTCACCGGATCGAGCCCCGGGGCCGGCAACGTGCCGGTGCGCTGCTCGGCCACGCGGGACCAGTGACCGTCGCCGTTGTCCGTCTCCAGGACCGCCAGGACCTCGCGCATCGCCTCGCTGCCGACATTGTGTACGGTGGAGGTGAGGGTGCCCATCGTCGGCATGGCGAGGTCGCGATCGGCGATGGCGGCATCCGGCGCCGTGGCCGGCACGTCCACCGAACGCACCAGCCGCAGGTCGATGGCCCATGCTTCCCGCGGCGGGACGTCGACATCATACGTGTCCAGCCGGCGGCGGAACGTGAATTCCTCGCCCTCGTTCCAGGCGTAGCGCAAGTTGGTCGACTCGCCCGGCAGAATCTTGCCGTGCGACGCCCAGTACACGCCCGGCCGCAGCCGCCAGATCCTCATGCCCATCCGCACCGGCCGGTCGTGGAAACTGTAGACCCACACCCGCAGCCGCACGTCCGTGCTGGCCACCACCAACGCCGCGAACTGCCTGTCCGGCACTTCCCAGGTGACCGCCATCGTCGGCAGCAGTCCATCCCGCCAGTTGTGCAGCGCGCCCGTGTACGCCCCGACGGATTCACGCATGGCGGGCAGACCCGCCCGATCGGTCTGCAAGAGTTCCTCGGTCATGATCCGGAAATTCACTCGCATCCCCTTGGCCGCAGACTCGACGCGCTGCAGTAGCGCATCCAACTCGTTCGTGACCACATAGTGTTGGTACGGACTGGCGAACCGCAGCAGGTACTCATCCGCCGTGCGGTCGCCGGTAAGCCGGCGGAACGACGCCAGCGTGTCGGAGTGGGCGTCGAATTGTTGGCCGTAAAGCGTCCACTCCGGCGAACCCGGCTGGAGATGGCCGTCGTTCTTGACCAGTGGCCCCGTCGAGGTCCGCATCAGGTATTGATACATCGGCTCCAGAAAACGCCGATCGCCGGTCAAATGGTAGGCGGCGAGGAAGCCGCCCTGGATCATCGACGCCATGCCCGGCGGATCGTCGGGTTTCGGCGCGTTGGTGGTGGCCCAGTCCTCGGGTTTGCCGCTGGGTGGAACGACTGTGCCCGTGGGATAGAACAACTGCCCTGGTACGATGCCCGCGGCCTTGCCCGGGGACGCCTTGAGCGCCTGCTCCAGCCAGCCCTCCAGCCAGCTCAGGTAGACCCGTTTCGCCTCGGTGTTCCCCCAGAACGCAAGGTGCTGCACGTGCTTCATGGTGCGCGTGTTGTAGTGGACGTCGCCTTCCTGCCGCGGCGTCTTGCCGACGAGGCCGTCGCCGTAGAACCCGGAACGGAACCGGTAGTGCCCGGTCTGGTCGACCCCCATGTAGATGTCGCGGATGGTTTTGGCCGCCCGCATGTTCCGCTCGATCCACAGCGGGTCGCCCCAGCGCAGGATCATCATCGTCGGCTGCGTGTCGCTCGACGGTTCGGCGGAGTGTTCCACGTCGCCGTACTCGGCGTATCCATACTCTGGGTTGATGCACGCCTTCCAGATGCCGTCGCACAGCCGCTCGATGCCGGCCACGATGGCGGGATCGCCGGTCGAGATGACGGCCAGCGGCCCCCAATCGCGAAGGATTTCGCAGTCGTCGCCCCAGCCGCCGCCCAGTTCGCCGTTCGGCGCTTGCCGCCGCGTGAACCACCAGTTGAGGACCGCGCACTGTCGTGCGTACAGCTCGTGGAGGTAGCGGGCCCACGGCGGGGCGGATGATTCGTCGTCGATGAACTCATTGCCCCACGGGATCTTCTCGCCGAGCAGTTCGCGCAGGCTCGGGTGGTTCGGGTACCATTGCTTGAGTTCGGCGAACATGCCCATCGGCACGTCCATGCCCCGACCGCCGCCCTCCATCGAGTGGGCCCGCAGCAGCCGCGCCTTGTAGAAGTACGCCTTGTCGTAGACGGGGTTGTTGTCGCGACCCAGGGCCATCGCGGCCCCGACCGCCAGCTCGCCGCTGGGCCGACCCGCGAACCGCAACACGGCAAATGACTGAAGTCGCCGGCCCAGCTCGCCGTAGTCTTGCAGCCGCTCCTCGTCGGGATGGGCGGCGGCGAGGTCGATCAGCATCTGCCCAACGCGTTGGAAGTCCTCCGCGGTAGCTTGGTAGTCGAGCTGCCCGATCGCGAACGCAGCCCCTGCCGCTCGGGCCTCGGGGTCGCTCAGTGTCAGGAACACC
>JACQVT010000599.1 GCA_016209665.1 Planctomycetota bacterium
GGGCAGGGGGAGGTTCCGCACGACGATCCGGCGCTGCCCGGCGGCGTTGATCTCGGCCCGCGCGACGTTCACCGGGGCAAGGTGGCTGGCGACCTTGACGTCGCCGCTGGCCCAGGTCAGCTCGAGCGTGACTTCGATCGGTTTGGCCCCCCAGGCCTCCAGGAGGGCGGCCGCAGCCATCGCGTGCGTGCGGTCGGTGGGATTGAGGCCGTCGGTGGTCAGCGCGAAATCCGGATCGATCTGTCGGCCACGGGCCCGGGCCGCCGCCGATTCGGCGAACCAGTCGACGAACCCGCTGTCGGTCTGCTCGGCGGCCTCCTTCATCGCGCCGGCGTACCGTTGCAACGTGCTGTTGTAGCCGACCGCCTGCAAGTCGGTCATGCCCGGCCGGCCCGCCCGCTGAACGCGGACTTTGCGGCCCTTCTCCTCGTCGACCGAGGGCGGCGACATGAGCCATACGCGGGCCCCCGCCTCGCGGCACTTGGCGAGAAGGTTCAACAGGTCCTGGCGGTAGGCGGCCAGGCGCTCCTCGGCGAACGGCAGGTATTCGGGATCGTTCAAGCCGAGGCAGACCACCACCGCGGTGGGCCGGTGCGACAACATGTCGCGGTCCAGCCGCAGCAGGGCCCGGGCCACCGTGTCGCCCGACCAGCCGACGTTGATGTAGCGGGCCCGCAGGTCCGGGTAGCGCGCGGTCATGAACGTCTCGACGAGCATCGGGAAGCTGTTGGTCGACGTGGGGCGGGGCGTATCGACCAGATCGTCACCCAGGAACACGACCACGTCGTCATTCCGGATTGCCAGGCCCGGCGTGTCAACTCCCTGGGGCCCAGTTGCGGGACCGCTGGTCGTCGTCGGCGAAGGTTGGCTGGTCGCGGATGGACTGGTCGCCGGCTCGGTCGCCGCCGCCTGAGTGGATGCAAGAAGGCGGGCAGGGATGCCCGCCCCCCAGGCCGTAGTCGCGGGCTCGGTCGTTGCGGCCGGCGCGGATGCCGGTTGGGTCGTCGTGGACTGGGCAGGAGCCGGCGTGGACACGGCCGCCGCCAGCAGCCCCACGCAGGCGGCACGAACCGCGGAATGGATGGCCGAACTCCTCATGCGGGTGAGCCCCCCATGCGCGTCAGGTCCGGTCCGCCTCCACGAGCAGGGCCTTCATCTGTCGCACGGCCTCGCGGATGCCGACGAACACCGCCCGCGAGACAATCGAGTGCCCGATGTTGAACTCGGCGAAGCCGGGCAGGGCGGCGATCGGGCCGATGTTGTCGTAGGTCAGGCCGTGTCCGCCATGCACCGTCAGCCCCCACTGGTGGCCCACGTCGATGGCGTCGGCCAGGCGGTTCAGGGCGCTTTGGAGGGCCTTGGGGCCGGCGGCGTGGGCGTACTGGCCGGTCCACAACTCGACGGCGTCGCAGCCGACGTCGGCTGAGGCCCGAACCTGCTCCGCGATCGGCTCGATGAACGCGCTGATCTCGATGCCGCGCCGCCGCAGCCGCTGCACCACCGGCCTGATCCGCCGGGCGAAGCGGACCACGTCCAGCCCGCCCTCGGTGGTCAGCTCCTGCCGGCGTTCGGGCACCAGCGTGCACTGGTTGGGCCGCAGCCGTTCGGCGATGCGGACGATGGGCGCTGCGATCGACATCTCCATATTCAGTTTGCAGGTAACGATCGGCTTGAGCAGTTCGGCGTCGCGGTCGTTGATGTGCCGGCGGTCTTCCCGCAGGTGGAACGTGATACCATCCGCCCCGCCGAGTTGCGCTTCGACGGCGGCCCACACCGGGTCCGGCTCATACGTGCGTCGGGCCTGCCGGACGGTGGCCACGTGGTCGATATTCACGCCCAGTAATGCCATGTAATCTGTCCCGCCTGAACCCCCGCTGATGAGGCGCACCGCGCGTGCGGAGGCGGGCCCATTATAAACCCGGCCCCACCCCTGTAAACGCCGTTCGGCAGTGTAACCGACGGGCGGGCATGGCAAGGAATTGTGGCACTCACCGCCCCCGGCTGTGCATCTACTGCGCATCTGCGCCGCAGTCACCCAGCCGAGGGCGGCTGGGCCACAAGTTTGCCAGAAAATGGAAAGGGCACGCAGCTCTTTTCTGGCGAATCCGGAGGCTGCGGCAGTTCAACTCAGGTGAAACCATGGACTCCGGCGGATCAGGCGGACTCGGCGGGCGGTCGGCGCGACTTGCGGGGCCGGCCACGGGGGCGGAGCGTGTGTTCGAGGCCCAGGCGGGTCGCCGTGCGCGTCGTCCAGGCCGTCGAGCCGAAAGGCGAGTTCCGTTGGACGGCTCGGCGGACCGCTTCAAGTTCGGCGCGGCTCTGCGGCCGATTGACCGTCCGCAGCCAGTCCCGCGGCGGGTCGACCGGCCAGTCGGACAGGATGGCCCGAGCTTCGTCGTCCCCCGAGCGTCGCCGCCACAGACTGCACCATCGCCAGTCCTCGGCCCGAGCCACGAGGTTGGCCCGCAGGGCGTTACGCTCGACGTAGCGACAGACGGGTAAACGCAGTCAATCGTGCCGGAAGCCGAATGTCAAAAAGAGATGCGTCTTTGATTTGCCTGGTTACCCGTTTGGCCCGCTCAAAGCAGTGCTCTCAGTCTGTCGCGCAGCGTCTTGCCGCCATTGCGGATGGCCAGTCGCAGGTGGTAATCCTCCGGGTGGTGGGCCACCTCGCAGCCCTTGGCGCAAGCTGCCTCCCCGGTTCGCCGAAGGCCCTTGAGGATGCTGTTGAGTTTGGGCGTCACGGCCGGATCGCCGTACGACTTCTGGTCGATCCTCAGGATGGCCTCGCACGTCTCCATGTTGCCGACGGCGGCAACGGCGCCGTCCCAGCCCGAGTTTGGCACCCTCGGGTCAGCAGGGAAGAGGAGTTTGCCGTAGTCCAGCAGCTCCACGAACGCCTCGACGCAATCGCGGGCGTGGAAGTTGAGATCGAGCAGGTGCGTGGAGTGGAAGAAGTCGTTGCGCCGGTCGCGGCGGGCCTCGATGCGCTTGAGCAGTGTGTCTACGCCGGCGTGGTCGGCGTTCCGCTTGGCGACGAAGACGGCGCGGACCTCGCCGGTCACTTCCCCGAACCGCTTGAAATGGTTGTTGGGCTTCTTGTCGCTCCAGCCGGGCGTCTCGGTGATGAGGAAGAGCTTGCTGGCCAGTTCCGCGCCGTCGTCGCAGAGGATGAACGCGGTGCGGTTGTATTGCTGCCCGGTGCGCCCGGACAGGTACACCTCCATTGCGGCGTTCACCTCGGCCACAAGATAAGGCAGCTTGCTCATGTGCTAGCGGCCTCCCTTCTTGGCCTGCGGCTCCGGCCGCAATAGTTCCTCCTCGAAGCGGCGTTTGGCGTCGTCCCAGAGTCGGGCGGCGTCTTCGCGCAGGCGGCGGGCGGCGTCGCGGCGGCGGGAGACTTCGGCGGCGATCTTCTTCTGTGTGGCGGGGTCGGGGACGGGGAAGCGGACGGCCTTGAGTGTGTCCACGTTGACAC
>JACQVT010000651.1 GCA_016209665.1 Planctomycetota bacterium
GCTGGAGGTGCTCAACCGGCTGGTGGACGCCGGGAATACGGCGATCGTGATCGAGCACAATATGGACGTGATCAAGACGGCCGACTGGGTGATCGACCTGGGGCCCGAGGGTGGCGAGGCGGGCGGGTTCGTCGTTGCTGAGGGCACACCGGAGGACGTGGCGCGGTGCGCCAAGTCCTACACGGGCCAGGCGCTCGCGGAAGTGCTGTTTCGCAGGTCACGGACCGACCGGGAGCTTGTGTGGGACCGGCTTCCAGCCGGTCCGAATGACCGGCAACAGGGCGGTCTCACAAAAACCAACCTGCTGGAAGCCGGTCCGACGGGAAAAGACCGGCAAGATGCCGGTCCCACAAAATCTGACCGGCAGGATGCCGGTCCCACACGGAAACAAGGACGCAACGGCCGCAACGGCCGCGACGGGGAAGTGACCGAGGTGACGGTCGTGGGCGCCGCCCAGCACAACCTCAAGAACATCGACGTGTCGTTTCCGCGGGGCAGGATGACGGTGTGCAGCGGCGTATCGGGCAGCGGCAAGAGCAGCTTTGCCCTCGACACCGTGTACGCCGAGGGCCAGCGGCGGTACGTCGAGTCGCTGAGTTCATACGCGCGGCAGTTCCTGGGCCAGGTCGCCAAGCCGAAGGTCGAGCGGGTGGAGGGCCTGTCGCCGGCAATCAGCATCGAGCAGAAGACGACCAGCCGATCGCCGCGGTCGACGGTGGGCACGGTGACCGAGGTGTACGACTACATGCGGGTGCTGTGGGCCCGCGTCGGCACGCCCTACTGCCCGCGGTGCGATCTGCCCATCGGCACGCAGACCGCCGATGAGATTGTCGATCGCATCCTGGCGATGCCCGAGGGAACCAAGGCTCTGCTCCTGGCGCCCATCGAGCCGGCGGGCAACGAGACCTACGAACAACTGCTGGCCCGCATTAAGACCAACGGCTTCGCCCGCGTGCGGGTCGACGGGCAGGTGCACGAGATCGTCCACGTGCCGCCGCTGGATCGCCGCAGCCGGCACGTCGTCGAGGTCGTGGTTGACCGCGTGGTGATCCGGGCGAGCCAGCGGTCGCGCATCTCGGACAGCGCGGAACTGGCGCTGTCGCTGGGCAACGGGTGGATGATACTGGCACCCATTGACCGGCTGGAAGCCGGTCCCACAAAAACCGACCGGCTGGAAGCTCGTCCCAGAAGAGAGGACCGGCAAGATGCCGGTCCCACAGCAAGAGACCGGCTGGAAGCCGGTCCCACAAGGATTGACAGCAAGGACGACGGTCCCGCACAGGAGATGCGGTTTTCGCAGCGGCGGTCGTGCACGCAGTGCGGGACGAGCTACGATGAACTGACGCCGCACCATTTCTCGTTCAACACGCGGCTGGGCTGGTGCAGCACGTGCGAGGGGCTGGGCGTGCAGCAGGGAGCGAGCCCCGGCCTGATCGTGCCCGAGCCGACCCAATCCATCCGGGGCGGTTGCATCGCTGGTTGGGAGCATTTCGACGACAACCCGGCACTGGTGCGGATGATGACCGCCGTCGCCGACCACCTGGGTTTCAGTCTCGACAGGCGATGGTGCGACTTGCCTGAAGAGGCCCGTCGCGGCATCCTTTACGGTACCGCGGGCCACTGGCACGAGGTGTCCGACGAGCCGCGGACTTCAGTCCGCGCGGATTCCCGAAAGAGTGGACGCCTGCGATTTCAGTGGAAGGGCTTCTACCCAGCGATCGACGAGGCCACCCGGTCGAGTTGGCAGTATCGTTCGAAGCTGAGCCACCTGACGACCGAGATTCCCTGCCAGGCGTGTGGCGGCGGCCGTCTGCGGGGGGATTCATCGGCCGTTCGCGTCAATGGCAAGACCATCGTCGAGGTCTGCCGCATGTCGCTCGACGCGGCGTTGGCGTTTTTCCGCGGCCTCAGATTCGACGCCCGGCAGCGCAAAGTCGCGGGCGAGCTGCTGAACGAGATCGTCAACCGCCTGCGCTTCCTGGTCGACGTGGGCCTGGAATACGTCACGCTGCACCGGTCGGCCCCGACGCTGTCGGGCGGCGAGTCGCAGCGGATTCGCCTCGCCTCGCAGATCGGCAGCGGGCTGACCGGCGTGCTGTACGTGCTGGATGAGCCGACCATCGGCCTGCACCCGCGGGACACCCGGCGACTGCTCGGGGCTCTGGCTCACCTGCGCGACCTGGGCAACACGCTGCTGATGGTCGAGCACGACCGCGAGGTGATCGCCGCCGCCGACCACGTGCTCGATTTCGGACCGGGTGCCGGCGCCGACGGCGGCCGCGTCGTCGCCGCTGCGGCCCCGTCGAAGCTGAAGCGGGACGCGGCCTCCTTGACCGGGCGATACCTGGCCGGCAAGCAGGTCATCCCCATCCCCGCCGAGCGCCGCCGCGGCAACGCCAACCTCCAGCACGTCATCGGCCCCCCGCACACTAACCTCAAGAAACTGGAAGTCAGCGACCCGCTGGGTAGCTTCATCACCGTCACCGGCGTCTCCGGCAGCGGCAAATCGTCGCTGGTCAACGACGTGCTCTACAGCGCCCTGGCCCGCCGCATCCACCGGGCGACGATCGAGGCCGGCGGCCACGACGAGGTCCGCGGCGTCGAATTCGTCGACAAGGTCATCAACGTCGATCAGTCGCCCATCGGCAACTCGCCGACCAGCAACCCGGCGACCTACACCGGCGTGTTCGATCTGATCCGCGAGCTGTTCGCCCGGCTGCCCGAGGCCAAGGTCCGCGGCTACAACGTCAACCGGTTCAGCTTCAACCGGCCCGGCGGGCGGTGCGAAGCCTGCGAGGGCAACGGTCAGCGCTGCATCGAGATGCACTTCTTGCCCGTCGTGTGGGTCACCTGCGAGACCTGCGGCGGCACGCGGTACAAGGCCGAGACCCTCGAGGTCCGCTACAAGGGCAAGCACATCGCCGAAGTGCTCGACATGCGGATCTCCGACGCCCTGACGCTTTTCGAGAATCAGCCCAAGGTCCGCCGGATGCTGCAGACGCTCGCCGACGTGGGGCTCGGGTACCTGTCGCTCGGTCAGCCGGCGCCGACGCTGTCCGGCGGCGAGGCCCAGCGGGTCAAGCTGGCGGGCCATCTGGCGTTGGGAGCCAGCGAGGGGACCCTCTATATTTTCGATGAGCCAACCACGGGCCTGCATTTTGACGATATCAGCAAGCTGCTGGCTGCCTTTCGCAAGCTGATCGAAAGCGGAGGAAGCATCCTCATCATCGAGCACAACCTGGATGTCATCAAAAC
>JACQVT010000652.1 GCA_016209665.1 Planctomycetota bacterium
AGGCGTCGCGGCGGGCAGCCGCCTCGGCCACCTGGCGGTTGTGCTCGAGGATGCCCGGCCGGGCGAGGTCCGGAATCGGGACGGCGAGCCCGTCCTCGAGCGCCGCGAGGGCCAGGTCGGCAGCGCCGTCGCCGTCCAGGGGTCGCTGGTTTGCGTGTCGCGGGCACATAGGTACCTCCTCCTACCAAGTGGGTCTGACGCTGACTGGTCGGACCGGGTGCGCGGATGCTGGTGCGGCGCGGCTCCGACCGCTGGACCGCGCCGGGGTATCCGTCCTCAGGTCGGTCGGATGCCGGGTGGCGCTTGCCGCTCTCGGGTGCTCCGCCGGGCCGACCGCCGCCCGCGCCAGGTGGAGGCCGTCCGCTCCGTAGGTGAACTGGAGCACCTCGCGGCAGCTCTGGCCGGGCACCTGCGGGAACCAGAGGCTGGTCACCCGGTTGGCCGAGTCATGGGCGTGGGTCGTGGTGTAATCAGTGCCCCAATAGCGTTTGCTCGTCGACGTGGCCCGGCCACGGATATCGTAGCCCGCGCTCGTCCAGCCGAGGGCGTCGAAGCTGCCGGTGCGCAGGCCAGGACGGCAAGCAGGTACCGGCGTACCTGTGGCCGCGTGCAGGGTGACGCGGCCGAGCGAGTCTCACGCGGCCGCGATCCCGTTCGGATGTGATGCCACCCAGGCCAGGGCTACGATTGGCCTGGGCTGCCCCCCGCTCCTATCACTACCTTTATCTGATTGTTAAGGTGCCGGCGACACTAATCTGCTGCCTTAGGGTATTCCATCAGCCGCTTCACAAAGCGTCAGCACCTCACAATTTTTCCGGTAGCCAGATGCCGTGCGGCGAAACCGCGGCGTGAACGCGAAAAGGCATTGGTGCCCTACTGCCGTTGCCAATCCCCGGAACCCGGAGCGGAAGCCTGGTCCAACGCCTTTCGAATGCCGGTCCTCCCAATACCGTCACCGGCGAACAAGTCCGTGCGCTGACGGTCGGCTTGCTCAGCGAGACGCTGCCGCTGGACGTGCGCGGGTATCGCTCCGCCGATGCCGACAGCTACAACGTCTTGGTGGCCGCCGCCGCGCCGCAGCGCAGCAGCGAGCGTGGCTGCCAGCAGCTGGTCGACGCCCCCAGCGCCAACCTGGTGCGCCAGTAGCTCGCCGACCGGATCTGGAGCCGGTTCGCGCTGGACGTCCTGGAGACCCGCTGCGACGAGTTGCTGGTCGCGCGCTTGCCTGCCGGATTGACGCAGCAGCGGCACCGCGTCGCCATCGATCGGCACCTCGTCCCCTACTACGGGCGCCCCGCCGCGGAGCCGGGTGAACTGCGCCGCGGCGCAGCCAAAGCCGGCACGCCCCGGTTCCATTGCTCCGCCACCGCCTCCCTGCTCCGCAATGGCCGCCGGCTGACCCTGGCCCTCGCCTTCGTCTGGGCCGAGGACGCCGTGCTCGCTGTCCTCCAGGAATTGCTGGACCGCCTCGACCGCCTGGGGATTCGCCCCAAACGCCTGTTCCTGGACCGGGGCTTTGCGTCGGTCGCGAGCTTCGGCGATCTCGCCGAGCAGCCGTTCCTTTCGGTGGTGGCCCTGCCCAAGCGGGGGAAGCGCCTGCAGGCGTTGCTCACCGGCCGGCAGAGCGACCGGACGACGTACACGACCAGTGCCGAGGACGGCGCGATCACGTTTCCGCTGTGGGGGGCGCGGCACGACGCGGCCGGACGCCGCGGCACGACGCGGCCGGACGCCGCGGGAAGCAGGGGGTCGAGTACTGGGCCTTTGCCGTGCTGGGCAAGCCGGACTGCGCCCGGCCGGTACGGGTGCTGGCCCAAGAGTACCGGGCGCGCTTTGGGGTCGAAACCAGCTACCGGGTGATGCACCAGGTGCGGGCCGCGACGACCTCGCGCGAGCCGGGGCTGCGGCTGCTGCTGGCGACTGTCGGGTGGCTGCTGAGCAACGTCTGGGTCTGGCTCAAGGCCCAGGTGGTCGCCCAGACGCTCCGCCCGCACCGGGCGGCGACCCGCCGCTGGCTGGACGCGCACTTCCGCCTCGACGCGTTCCGAGACCTGCTGATCGAGGCGATTAAGGCCCGTTACCACGTCCGCATCCACCTGCCTTGCCCGTTTCCTTTGGCGTCGCCGCTAAAATTGTGAAGTACTGAGCGTGCGTATTGCTGATGGGCGTCACTTGATTTGGGTCTGACGTGTGCGAGGTACCGCAAGACCATGTCCTTTGCCTTCTTGTCATCGCCCAACAGGTGATAGGCGACGGGGAGCCGATATTTGTGCTTCACCGGCTCCAGGTACCCGGGGCTTTCCATCGCTGCACAGAC
>JACQVT010000653.1 GCA_016209665.1 Planctomycetota bacterium
ACGGTCACCGGTCTGGCCGTGGGCTCGCAGACCGTCATCTACAAGGACGTGGACGACTGGACCAGGCCGGACGATCGGCCGGTCAAGGTGGAGGCCGACCAGACCGTGTCGGTCGAGGACATCTACAAACCGAAACGGGTGGTCCCGACTCAGTTTATCTTGGCCGTCACCGTGGAAGGCGGACCCGGGACAGTCACGCCAGTTAGCGGCAAGCACAACCAGGGCAGCGTGGTGACCTTGAAGGCTCAGCCCGAGCAGAAATATCAGGTTCAATCGTGGAGCGGGACGGATGATGACAGCCTCAAGACGCTCGAGAACAAGGTCACCATGAGCGGCGACAAGACGGTGACCGTGCGGTTCGAGCCGACACCGGTGGAGCCGCCGGCTCCCGTCGTCACCACCCTGACTTCCAGCGCGAAGGACGCGAACGAGTTAACGAAAATCACGGTGACGCTGGCGTTCAGCCAGCCCGTCAAACCGGGCCCACAGGGCCTGGCTGTGGAGGTCCGTGAGCCGTCGGGCGAACCGATCGATAGGGGCCAGTACACGACGGTGAGTCCTCAGCCGGACACGACGCCCGACGCGCAAGGCTGCGCGAATGTGTGGAAGGTGCAGTTGTCGGGACTGAAGGGCGATGGGCAGCGGCTGGTCGGCGTGCCCAAGGGCGGCTGGGTGACCTCTCAGGGGCTACCCAATGACGCCACCACAACGGTGGCGCAGATTGAGGTCGACAACACGCCGCCGGCCAAGCCCTCGTTGCGGGAGCAGACCTACGTGGTGAACGCCGCGCAAGCGACCTTGTCGGCCACGGTGGAGGGCAACGAGACCGACCTGAAGGTCTGCCAGACGGCCTTGATCGTCTACCAGAAGGACCAGCCGTTGACCACAATGGGATGGCCGGCGGGCGGCCCGGCCGCCAGGAAGCAGCCGCTCACCACCCAGCCGGCCTTGGACGACGGCGACTATGAGGTCCGGGCCTGGCTCATCGATCCAGTCGGAAACGCATCGGCTGAGAGCGACCCGAAGCCGTTGCGGATCGACAAGACGCCGCCGGTTCTCACTTTGGCTTCGGCGACGACGCAACCCGCCGCCGAGGGAGGCAAGTCCGCCGGGTTGACCCTCAAGGGCAGCGCCCGGGATGCGCTGGGCGTGGCGAAGGTCGAATGCTCGGCTGACGCCGCCGGCTCGCCCTCGGATTGCACGCTTCAGGGTGAGGACTTCACCTGCGAGGTTTCCATTCCGTGCGACGAGAAAGAACACCACGTCACGATCGCGGCGCTCGATCGGGCCGGGAATGCGGCCCAGCCCGTCGTATCCCGGGGTCATCGGTGCGCGCCGCCGGTCGCTCCAGACCAACGAGAGACGCTGGTCCGCGATCTGGAGCGGGCCATTCTCGGTGCCGGTTCGCCGGTGGCCGGTGCCGTGGGCGCTGGCGCGAAACAGGTAAATGATCGGAAGTGGTTACACGACCGGCTGGACACACTGGCCAAGATCAAGTGGAAGGATCCGGACGCGACCTTCGGCGACCTCGCGGAGCGGACAAAGACAATTGGAGATGCGTTGGCCAAGCTATCCCGCAACCAGGTCCGCCCCAACCGGTTCATCGAATTCTTCCGCGGCGAGCAGGCGGTGCATGCGGTCTACTGGTACGCCGATGCCGAGGGGGCTGTCAAGGGAGCATACTACGCCGCCGAGCCCATTCCGACCGGACAGAGTCTGGAGGCGGCGGTTGGCAGGCTGCTCGGCACGATCGCCGCCACGCCGGGGTTTTTCGCGGCGGTGCGGATCCCCGGGCGGTTCTTCGACTGCATGGGGATCGTCCTGGCCCCCCATGATGAACTGTGTCGTCTGGCGCTGCCGAGGGTTCGGCTTGATCCGTCCGTTCAGCCCAACCCCCCCTTGGCGATGACGAACTTGAGCGTGGTCGGGGCTAGTGTTCAGGTCGCTCGAATCGAACGGCTTGACGACATCTGTAACGCCCGCACGAGGTTAACATCGCCGCCCAATGCCGCCTCTGCGTTGTGGGTGACCCCGACGATGGCGCGGGTTCCCCAGGCCGGTGGCTCGATGCGGGCTTGGCAGGAAGCGTTCCAAGGGCCCTCCTGCCCCCCGCAGCAGTTGTCGCCCCCGCAGATCCTGATTTTCTGTCCCTCGAAGCCTGCCAACGAGTACAGCGTCGAGAAACTCGCGCAGCGACTGACGCTGGAGTCGATCAGGGACAATGGGCAGCGCGATCTCAATTACTACCTGTGGCGTCTGCGGGATGAGGAGGGGATCATGGTCACCGACCCCGCCTTGCTTCAGGACCGGTGAGGTGCGAGAGAGCCTGACGGTCCGGCGTCGTTCAATCGATGGAAGATGATCGCAGCGACCTCTTGGGGAGCAGGGCACTCGAGGTGGGCTTGGCCGGCGGGTTGACGGTTGGGGCCGGGCTTCGAACAATGTGGCGTGCACCATTCTTTCTCCTAGTTCTTGCGTCACATAGGTTGCCGGCCGTTTTTGTGACCTGCCTGTGTTGACAAGGATCGTGGCCGAGGTTAGAAACGCCCTCAGCCTGCGCCTCGGTGCAGGTGCGCGAGCGACGGGCTGGCGAGCGAGTGCCCGTGCCGGCGCGGTCCGGCACGAGGTGGTCATCGCTCAAGTGTTCATGTCCTACCGTGGAGAACGATATGCGGGCAGCAGGCAGCTTCCTCATGCGGGCGGCGTTGTTGACCCTCGCGGGGCCGGCGGTTCTGTTTCAGCAGGGATGCATCGATCCCGATCTGCTGGTCAACGGGGTCTTTCAGTTCTTGAATGAGAGTCTCGTGTTTGGCTTGACCAACGCCTTGGTGGCCTTCCGATAGGCCGCCGGGGGTGCTTGCGGCGGACAGCGCAGATCCAGGCCTTCCGCCCGAAGGGAGAAGTCATGCGAAGGGTGACATTGACCGTCCTCAAGTTGATTCCGATGTCGACGTTGTTGGTGCTGGGAAGCTGCGGCATCACGGAGGTGCAGCTCAAGGATTTCGTGGCCACGACGGGCATTCGCGTGTTCAGCCAAGGGCTGACGAGCTACTTGCAGGCTTTCGTCATCGACACCTTCGGGGCCTAGCTGATCGGAAGGGCCGGGCAAGGGCATGGATTCGCGGCAGCGCCGACAGGACGGAGATCGCCAAGGATGATTCAACACGTCATGACTTGGTTTTCACGGCATGGTACGCGTCGGACCCCGCGCGGCGGAGCCGCGATCGGCTCGCTGACGCTGGCGCTGGCGGTCGTGGCCGGCTTGGTTTGGCCGGCGTCGAAGAGCCTGGCCCAGCA
>JACQVT010000085.1 GCA_016209665.1 Planctomycetota bacterium
CTGCAGCACGCCCTGGAGAGCGCCGCCCTGACGATCGCCGGCAACCTGATCGAGCCCACCGACCTGCCGCTGCCGACGATGGGCGACCCGGTGCGGCGGGCGGTCCGTCGCCTCGAGCACGATCAGCCGGTCGACCTCGAGGACGACGAGAAGGAGCTGATTCAGCAGGCCTTGCGGCGGACGGGCGGCAACGTGTCGGCCGCCGCCCGGCTGTTGTCGATCGGCCGCGAGGCCCTGCGGTATCGGCTCGGCAAGTTTAACCTCGCGAGCGGTGAGGGCGCTGGGGCGGAGGGCGACACTATTGGTTAGATTTTGGATTTTAGATTTTGGATTTTGGATTGGGCAGTACGGAGCCAGAATCGTGGTGGTGTGTGGCAGTTCGGCTGATCCTTCGACGATCCAGCATCCCGAATCCGAGATTCCGGGTGGAATACGAAGCGGAGTGTGCTAAGCATGACCGAGGAGGAATTCCTTCGGCGGACGAAACGCGTCGCTCTGCGGGTCATCCGTTTGGTCGATGCCCTTCCTAAGGCGCGCACGGCGGGCGTCATCGGGGCACAACTGTTGCGGGCAGGGACATCCGTCGGAGCGAACTACCGGGCGGCCTGCCGAAGCGTGTCCACCGCCGACATGATCTCCAAGCTGGGGGATGTGGAAGAAGAAACCGATGAAAGCGTTTATTGGATGGAGCTACTGATCGAGGCGGGGATCGTTCCCGAACAACGATTGAAGGATCTGGTCGGTGAGATGCGCGAGATACTCGCGATGGTGGTGGCATCGATCAAGACCCTGCGGTCGCGAAACCCAAAACCGAAAGGGCGAGGAAGAGGGTCTTAGGCTTTCGACTTTGAACTGGCGATTGTGGATTCTGGATCCGGCCCAGGGATTTCAATCCAAAATCCAAAATCGAAAATCCAAAATCCGAAGCTCACATGCGCAAGGTCTACACCTGGGAATACCGCCTCGAGGTCACGCCGTACGACAAGCTCGTCGACGTGCTGGAGGCGTTCTTCGCGTCGTATCCCGGCGGAGACTATACGTGCGAGCGGCGGGAAACCTACCGCTTGCAGTTCCGCCGCGGCGAGTGGAAGAAGGGGCTGCTGGGCCTGGGCGACCTGGTGCCCGACCGCCTGGCCAAGGGCCAGTTCAACCGCTGGCCCGTGCTGCTTCAGGTGCTCGTGCGGCCCAGCCCGGCGACGTTTCTGGTGACCGCCCGCTACGAGTTGCACCTGCCCAAGTCCGTCCCCTCGCTCGTCGCCGAGGTGCAGGCGTCGGTCAACCAGCACTGCCGCCATGAACTCGAGGACCTGGCCGCCTACCTGGCCGAGTGCATCGGCACGTCAGAAAAGCCGGCGGTAATCGATGGCAATTGATGGAGTTACGATGATCAGGAGAATAGGTAGAACCGTCGCGGTCTGCGCTGCGCTGTGCGCGGTTTTGTTCGTCGTTGATGTCTCGGCCGCAGACCGTCAAGACTCGCGGGCGGGCGCGAACGACGGCACGCCCTGGCCGGCGACGGATGCCCTGGGCCGTAAGGTGCCGCTGGGCGACGAGGTGGGGCCGCCGCGGGCCGGTCGCTGCGTGGGCATCTTCTATTTCCTGTGGCTCAACGAACGCGACAACAAATCACCGCAAGGCAACGGACCGTACGATGTGTCGAGGATTCTTGCCGCCGACCCCGACGCGCTCAGGAAACCCGACTCGCCGCTGTGGGGGCCGATCGGCCGGTCGCACTATTGGGGCGAGCCACTGTACGGCTACTACCTCAGCACCGACCCGTGGGTGCTGCGGCGCCACGCCCAGTTGCTCGCCGATGCCGGCATCGACGTGCTGATCTTCGATACGACCAACGCCATCACCTATCGCGACGTGTACATGAAGCTCTGCGAGGTGTTCCGTCAGGTACGGCGGGACGGCGGCCGGACGCCCCAGATCGCCTTCATGCTCAACACCGAGGCGGGCAAGACCGCCCAGCAGCTTTACAGCGAGCTGTACCAGCCGGGGCTCTACTCCGAACTGTGGTTCCGCTGGGGCGGCAAGCCGCTGATGATCTGCGACCCGAAGCAGGCGAGTGAGGAGTTGCGGCGGTTCTTCACGCTGCGGCGGGCACACTGGCCGTTCGAGCAGGTCGATACGCCCCATGCCTGGCACTGGGAGGCGACCTACCCGCAACACTACGGCTACACGGACGATCCGGCCAAGCCCGAGCAGGTGAACGTCTCGGTGGCCCAGAACCTGCGGGCGGCGGACGGCGCGGTGACCAACATGAGCAACGGCGATGCCCGCGGCCGCAGCTTCCACGACGGCAAGATGGACACCTCGGCGGGGGCGGTGAATCATGGCTTCAACTTCCAAGAGCAGTGGAAACGCGCGTTGGAGCTGCAACCGCCGTTCGTGATGGTCACGGGCTGGAACGAGTGGATCGCGGGCCGTTGGGGCCGGCCCGGCGGGCCGATCGTGTTCGTGGACCAGTTCACCGAGGAGTTCAGCCGCGACATCGAGCCGATGAAGGGCGGCCACGGCGACAACTACTACTGGCAGCTCGTGGCCAACGTCCGCCGCTACAAGGGCGCCCCGCCGCTGCCCGAGCCGTCGGGCCCGCGGTCGATCCGCATCGGCGGCGGGTTCGACCAGTGGCGAAGCGTCGAACCCGAGTTCCACGATCACGTCGGCGAGACGCTGCCGCGGGATCACGATGGCGCCGCCGGCCTGCACTACGTGAACCGCACGGGCCGCAACGACCTGGTCGCGTGCAAGGTCGCCCGCAGCGCGACCCATGTCTGCTTCTACGTCCGCACGCGCGAGCCGATCTCGCCGCCGACCGGCCCCAACTGGATGTGGTTGCTGATCGACGCCGACCAGAACGTCAAGACAGGCTGGGAGGGTTACGACTTCATCGTCAACCGCACGATCGCCGGTGATGACGTGACGTGGCTCGAGAAGAACGCCGGCGGTTGGAACTGGGAGCGGGTGGCCAAGGTCAACTATCGCGGCCGAGGGACGGAATTGCACCTGGCGATCCCGCGGGCGGCACTGGGCCTGCCGGAGAAAACCACCGCGCTGTCGATCGACTTCAAGTGGGCGGACAACGTGCAGAACCCCGGCGACATCATGGATTTCTACCTGAGCGGCGACGTGGCCCCCGAAGGGCGGTTCATGTACCGGTACGTCACCAAGTGAGCCAGATCTCTGAGTGTTCGCGGTCCAAGCGACTCGACCAGGTTCTTGTGTGGGACCGGCATCTTGCCGGTCCAATTGACCGGCTGGAAGCCGGTCCCACAAGTTCAGTCAGCGACCTTTACTCGCCCGGCTTCGCCACCGCGACTTTCGTGCCCGGCAGGACATCGCGCGAGGGGCGGGTCACGACGTCGTCGTCGGCGGTCAGCCCCTTGACCACCTGGGCCCGCTCATCGTTCAGCAGACCGAGTTCCACGGAGCGCAGCTCCGTGCGGCCGTCGCGGACGATCATGACCTGCCATCCGCCGTCGCCGCCGCGGAACAGGGCCGTGCGGGGTAGGACCAGGGCATCGGGGGCCTCCGCGTAGCGAATCCGCACGTACACGCGGTAGCCGACGCCCAGCCGTTCGGGCCGCTCGTCCAGCTTGACCGCCACGTTCACTCGTTGCTGCTCGACGCCCAGCGAGCTGATCTTCTTGAAGCCGGCCGGGTACACCCGCAGCACCCTGCCCGCGATGATGCGGGCCCCGAACGCTTCGCCGAAGACCTCGACCGGATCGCCGGGCGATACTTGCGTCACCCGCTCGGTCAACACCTCGGCGATGACCTCGATGTCGTCCAACCGGCCCAGCGTCAGCAGCGGGGTGCCGGCGGCGAGGTACTGCCGGCGGGTCTGGAGGCGGTTGAGAACGACGCCGTCGATCGGGCTGGGGATCTCGGCCCGGGCGAGGTTGCGCCTGGCGATCTCCAGCTCGGCCATGCGCTCCTGCCGCTGCTGTTCGTAGGACTTGATGTCGTACTGCTTCTGCGAGACGTAGTCCTTGATGAACTTGGGGCCGAGGTAGCTGACGGCGGCCAGCGTCTTGAGGGCGGCGACCTCGAGGGCGTCGCTCTGGTAGTCGGCGCGGTTCTTGCGCAGGCTCGTTTCCGCCTCGCGGAGTTCGCGGGCGGCGGCCGCCTGGGTCGCCGTCAGGCTGCGGATGCGCTCGACCTCCGACTGGGCGAAGTCGAGGACCGCCTGGCTGGCCTCCAGCTTGGCGTCGGCGGCCCGGACCGTCTCGTCGACCGCCTTGACGATGGCCTCGGCCTGGATGAGGGCATTGTCCTCCAGGGTGTCGTCTTTCTTCTTGGCGATGTTCTCTTCGAGTTCGGCGATCTGGTGCTCGATCTGCCGGATGCGGTCCTCCAGGTCGGCCGGATCGAGTTTGGCCACGATCTGCCCCTGCGTGACCGCGTCGCCCTCGCGAAGGCCGATCGGTTCCAGCCAGCCGGCGATGGGCATGGCGATCAGGTAATCGCGGGGCAGCTCGGTGACCGCCTGCTCCTCGACGAACTCGCGGATCGGACCGCGGGCCGGCTGCACGACCTCCAGCGTTGCCGCCGGCTGCATCGTCTGCCAGACGACCAGCGCGACGACGAGAATCACGACGACCAGAATGACGACCGACCGCAATCGCATATGACTACAACCCGCCGTTCCAACCGTGCATCCTAAAAC
>JACQVT010000617.1 GCA_016209665.1 Planctomycetota bacterium
ATGTCCACCACCCCGATCACGTTCCACGGCGGGCCGCACGCGGTGTCCAGGTCGTACACCGTCACCTGCGTGCCGTTCAACGCGATCCGCACACTGTGGAAATCCGTCAAGGCGACGTTGAACTGCCCGAGGTTCACCTCGTTGCCGCTCGTCGTTCCGAAGAACCGGATGAAGCCCGAGCCCGGGGTCGCCGGGTCCGCCGACAACCGGATCGCCGCCCCCTGGCCGGCGGTCGTCATGCCGTTGTGGATGCCCATCGACCGCCGCCTCCCGGCGACGCCATTGACGCTCCAGTTCGCCTTGACCCGCATGTCGATCGTGAAGATCGAGCCCAGCCCGGACTTGTAGAACCCGGCGCTGGCATGGTCCGGGTCGGTCGCGGAAGCCTCGTCGGTGTCCAGGAAGTGGCCGATGCCGCCGTCCAGTCCCGCCGGGCCGGTCGGAAACCCGCCGGGGTTCAGCGGCCAAGCGAAGTCTCCGTTGGCAGCGTCGCCGAAACCGTCGCCGACTTTGATCAACGGGTCCGGCTCCTGGTCCGGCGATAGCGTCATTTCATAACCACTGATCACCTGACCCCAGGCCAGCCCAGTCAGAAGCAGGCAAGCGAGAATCCCAGTCCAGCATCGTTTGATGGTCTCGTGAGCGATGATCATGAGATTTCCTCTCCACGTGGATCCATGACAATCGTATGACAAGGCTGGCCAAAAAAACAGGTCGCCCGATCTGTGGCACTTCATCGGCAACCTGACGACCCCTCCTGATCACAATGCACACCGAGTCGACTCTCTCCCGACTTGCCTGTGCAGTATAACAACCGCCGTCCCCTCCCGCAAGAAAAAAGCATTCCAACTTCGCATCCTGCGGCTTGGTCCGTGTAGGCCTGCCGATCACCTTACGCAACCCATTGTGTATGCCGTGCTTACGGTCTTCACGCGGCATAGGGACTTCGTCCAGGATGGGTGTGTGTCGATTCTGCGGACACAGAATCAGCCCCCGCCAAGCCGACCGGGACCTCGCGGCCCGTTGCCAACATCAGCCACGGGCCAGGTGAACTCCGCACGATTCTCGGACCACCAGTTCCGGCTTCAACACCACCCGTCGAGGAGGATGATCGGGCGTCTCAATCCGATCGCACAGAAGATCCACGAGCGTCTCCGCCTCCTGGACCTTCATGTGGCTGACGGTGGTCAGCGGCACCTCGCAGTATTGGCCCAGCTCGATGTCGTCCAGCCCGACCACCGCCAGGTCGTGTGGCACCCGCCGGTTCATCTCCCGGGCCACCCGAAACGCCGCCAGGGCCAGGTAGTCGTTGTGGCAGAACAGGGCCGTGATTTGAGGCTGGCGGGCGAGCAGCTCGCCGATCGCCCGGTACCCATCCTCCAGCCGGTGTCCGCAGTCGATCTGATACGCCGGATGCACGGGAAGCCCTTTTTCCTGATGGGCTTTCTGGTACCCTACGATGCGCCCGGGCAAATGGCCCATCGCGAACTTGCTGTTGAGAATGCCGATGTGCGTGTGCCCCAGATCCAGCAGGTGCCGCGTGGCCAGGTGGCCGGCCCGCTCGAGATCGAGTGTCACGTTATCGACACCCAACAGCAGCTCCGGACCTCCCCGCAGAACCAGCGGAATCCGGTTCACGATGAGCTGGCTGTACAGCTCCCGATTCACGTCGAGGAAGTTGGGGAACACGATCAGGCCGTCCACGCTGCTGTAGAAGACCAGGTTCAGGAACTTGGCCTCGCGGTCGGGTTCGCCCTCGGAGTGCAGGAAGTAGCAGTCGTAGCCGCGCGACCGGGCCCGGCGGTCGATGAAGTTGGCGAACTCGCCGAAGACCGGGTTGCGGCTGTCGGGGAAAATGATGCCGATGGTGTTCGTCTTCTGCAGGACCAGGTTGCGGGCGTGGATGTTCGGCTGATAGTTCAAGCGACGCGCCGCCTCCAGCACCCGCCGCCGCGTCTGCGGGTGAATGTGCGGCTCGTTGTTCAGCGCCCGGTAGGCCGTCCGCGGGGACACCTCGGCGACTTCCGCCACCTTGTAGATCGAGACGGCCATAACTCCTTTGCTCCCTAGGGGTTTATCTTCTTTACCCCTCTTCTTGTATCCCATGTGGCCATCCTATGTCAACTGGCGTCTGCTGCTGCCGGACAGGATCTGTCATACGATTGACAAACGCGCTCTGGCGGATTACACTGCCTGGAGTGGTCGTTTACCCGCCGCTTCGCTCGATGAGCGATTCGGCCGAGGAGTTCTCGTGCGACCTCGCTGGCTCGCCATCACGGGCCTGATCGTGACCGCCGCCCTCTTGGGCTTGGCGGTGGCCGTCACCTGGACTACGGTCAGCGCCGAGCCCGAGACCCTCATTCAATTCAAGCCGCTGAAGTGCTCACTCTGCGGCCACGAGTACACGGCCGAGATCGGCAACCGGCCGGCACGATGCCCGAAGTGTCGGAAAGAGGGCGTGTGGCCGGCCTCGCGATGCGATCGTTGCGGCACCGCGGTGGCGATGGACATCCGACGATTCAATCAGGAAAAGCGCGAGCCGTACTGCCCGAAGTGCGGCGGTCGCAAGCTGGCCGATCTGCCCGCCGGCCCTCCCGCCGGTGCGGCAACGCCCGAATAGAGCGGCCGCGTGGAGATCCATCATGATGCCTCACCCAATCGACCGGAGGGCCGCCGCCAACAGGCCGGCCCAGGCATTCACGTTGATCGAGGTCCTGGTGGTCGTGGCCATCATCGCCGTGCTCGTCGCGATTCTTCTGCCCGCCTTGTCCGCCGCCCGCCAGCAGACCCGGCGGGTCCTCTGCGTCTCGAATCTCCATACGTGGGCAAACGCCTTCCAGACCTACGCGGGGGCCTTCGGCGGGTACATCCCTCGTGACTACGGGGGTCAGCAGTATCTGTACGTCAGCTCGGGAGACCGATGGCATGTCCTGGCCCCGGAGGTCATGTCGCCTTATCTGGGCGGCCCCAAGCTGCCGCTCGTCCCTCGCGACCAGGATCCGTTCGTCACCAAGCCCTTCGACCAACTGACCACCAACAAGGACGCGGACGATCGCGATCTGTTCCTCGCTCCCATCTTCCTGAAGATGCCCTCGCTTCAGTGCCCGTCCTTTCCGGCCGGCACGCTCAGCGAGTCGCTGCCGACCGGC
>JACQVT010000618.1 GCA_016209665.1 Planctomycetota bacterium
GCTTCAGCGAGGGCCGCGAGGCCGCCATGCCCTGGCACCCGGACAAGGTGGCGGTGGATGCGTATCTGGCGTGTCTGCTGGATGAAGTGACGTATGAAGATTAATGGAGAATGGAGAATGGAGAATGGAGAATTGAGACACGATTTACTTCGCCGGCGGCCGTCCGGGATTACGACGCGCATGTCTCCATTCTCCATTCTCCATTCGCGGTGGGCGGCAGGCCCGCCAAAACGAAGGACGCGAAGCGATGGTCAACGAATTCAAGCTCAAGCAGGAAATCTGCGAGGTCGGTCAGAAACTGTACCTCAAGGGTTTCGTCGCGGCGAACGACGGCAACATTTCGTTCCGCATGGCCGAGAACCTCGTGCTGTGCACGCCGACGCTGACGTCGAAGGGTTCGCTCAAGCCCGACGACATCTGCACGGTGGACATGACGGGCAAGCAGATTGCAGGGCGGAAGAAACGCACGAGCGAGGTCCTCCTGCACCTGGAAATCTACAAGCGGAACCCCAGCGTCAAGGCGGTGGTGCATTCGCATCCGCCTTACGCGACGGCGTTCTCGGTGGCCGGCGAGCAGATTCCGACCTGCATCCTGCCCGAGGTCGAGGTGTTCCTCGGCCCGATCCCGACCGCCCGCTACGAGACGCCGGGGGCCCAGGGCTTCGCCGACACCATCACGCCGTTCGTCAACAAGGCCAAAGTCGCGGTGCTCAAGAACCACGGCACGGTGTCGTGGGGCGAGACGCTGACGCAGGCCTACTGGTGGACGGAAATCCTCGATGCCTATTGCCGCATCCTGACCATCGCCCACGGGCTGGGCCGGGTCGAGCGGATCAGCGAGCCGAAGGTCCGGGAGCTGATCGATCTGAAGGAGCGGTTCGGCATCAAGGACGATCCGCGGAAGCTGGAGAACGCGGACCTGTGCGTGAACACCGAGTTCGGCCGCGGGTTCGCGGGGCCGGCCGCCTGCGGATGCGGGGGTGCGGCGGGCAGGGTTGAAGGCGGCGCCGTGACCGCGGCGAGCCAGCAGGACGTCGAGCGGCTCGTGCAGGAGATCACGGACCGCATCGTGGGGGCGATGAAGTGAAGACGGGTCTGCGGCTTGAGGCTTGGGGCCTGGGGCGCAGAGCGGGAGTATCACGGGAACGTAGGCAGAGTGAGGCGACACACATGATCAAGCAACGTGATGGCGGCGCGCGTCGAATCGGCAGGTGGTCGTTCGCGGTTCTGTGTCTTGTCGCGGCGGCGGGTTGCAGCCAGACGTGGGAGTACCACGCCCTCCGGGACGTGCAGACCGAGCTGCCGAACCTGACCGACAGGCAGTGGTCCCGCCGGCGCGAGTACAGCGACGCGGAAAAGCTGGCGGTGCGGGCGGGCGGCACGCAGGTCCTGCTGATCGCCCGTTCCAGCCGGCCGGCGATCGAGGGGGACGTGGCCCAGCTCGACGAGCAGGTGAGCCACACGTTTATCATCGTGCTCGACGGCCCGGTGAAGGCCGGCCGCACGTATCACGTCACGCCCGACAACGGGCGGCTCATCGAGGGCACGACGTTCCGGCCGGCGTGGAGGCCCTACCGCGGCCTGGAGGGCGACGTGACGATCACGGCCGTCTCGCAGCGCAGCATCGATGCCGCCGTCCGACTGACCGGTTTAACGCTCAAGGCCAGCGACCCCGCGCGGAGCCTCAGCGGCGTGCATTCGTTCAAGATCATCGGCGGCGGCGACCCGTTCCTGGACCAGGCCCAGATAAGGTTCGAGGGCGGAGGAAGTGAGAAGTGAGACCGGGCCTTCGGCCCGTGAAAAGTGAGAAGTGAGAATGGAGAGTGGAGAATTGAGAATGGAGACAGCGCCGGCCTGTTTCTGCCATGTCTCGCGAGAGAATGGGGCCGCTGTGATTCAGGCCGGCCCTGCGGCTGCGGACGATGTGTCTCCACTCTCCATTCTCAATTCTCCATTCCCAACCTGGTGATGCGATGACAGAAAAGAGCCTCGACCTCAAGCTCAGCAGGATCAAGGCGGACCCCGCCTGCCGGGAGTTCATTATCGCCGACGCCAAGGACGCGGACATGGCCTTCGGCATCGCGGCCCCGGGCAAATCGCCCGAGCACTATGCCCAGGAGGGCAAGTTCCGCAGCCTGCCCGAGTTCCACGAGTGCATCCGGAGGATCGTGCGGCAGGGGCTCGTCGACATCATGCTGATGTCCGCCCATGCCAACGACATCCTGACGATCCGCGAGCGGTTGTTCGACGATTCGCACGTGACGCCGGCCGGCCGGGCCAACGACACCACCGACATCCACGTGATTCGCGAGGGCGTCTACACCTCCCAGCCGTCGCGCCCGTTCCGATCGACCACGATCGACCACATCCAGTGCGGGCGGGTCGAATGCGCCGATGATGAGCGGCAGCTCGGGGCCAACCTCGGCCTCTACAGCGTGACGTTCAACAACGACGTCGACCTCGACCGCCGCACGCTCGAGGCGTACAAGTGCTTCCGCATCGAGGCCGAGAAGAAGGGCTTCCGCCACTTCCTCGAGGTGTTCGACCCGAACGCCCCGACCAAGCCGATCCCGCCCGACAAGCTCGGCGCGTACATCAACGACATGATCGTCCGCAGCTTGGCCGGCACGCCCGAGGCGGGTCGGCCGCTGTTCCTCAAGATGGTCTATCACGGCCCGAGGTGGACGGAGGAACTGGCCGGCTTCGATCCGAAGCTGGTGATCGGCGTCCTGGGCGGCTCGTCGGGCACGACCTACGACGCGTTCAAGCTCATCGCCGAGGCCCAGAAGTACGGAGCGAAGGTCGCCCTGTTCGGGCGCAAGATCAACAACGCCGAGAACCAGCTCGCGTTCATCGAGATGCTCCGCCGGATCGTCGCCGGCCAGATCTCGCCGGAGGAGGCCGTGCGGGCGTACCACGGCGTCTTGCAGGGCCTGGCCATCAAGCCCTATCGCTCGCTCGACGACGACATGCAGATCACGACGGGCATCACGTCGTACGGGGGGTCCGGCCAGACTCGCGCGCCGGCGTCGGCGTCGGCGGCGACGACGCCGAAACCGCCCACCCCCGCAGCCCGCGTCCATCCACCTGTCCCCGCGAGCCACGAGCGTCCGAGTGGCCAGCGTCCAAATCGCGAGAGTCCGAACCGCGAGCGTCCGAACCGCGACCGTGAGGGAGCGGCCTCTTCAGATA
>JACQVT010000619.1 GCA_016209665.1 Planctomycetota bacterium
ATGCTCACCTGCTGCTCCATGAACAGTGCCGGGTTGTTGGGAATCTTGCCGGTGAATCGGTAGACGTGGGCGGCACCCTCCCAGGTCACCTGGGGGTTGAGCACGTAACTGGCACCGGCAAAGAGCCAGGGCGGTGGGGCGATGGTCAGGATCGTTCGGGTCTGCTCGGCGATGAGCCCCTGTTGATCGGTGGCCCGGACGCGAAGGGTCGCGTTGCCGGTACCCAGCGTACTCATGTCGTAGGTGAACTCGTAGGGAGCGGCGGCGTCGGTGGCCTTGAGCACGTCGTCGATGAAGAACTCCACTTTGTTGATGTCGCCGGCGCCCTCCTGATCGCTGACCGCGGCGGTGAAAGTGTTGTTGACCGCTACCCAGCCGCTCAAGCCGCCGATGAAGATCCCGATGTCGTTGCCCGCCCGGTCGTCGATGCCGGGCGTGATCGAGACGATCGACGGGGCGTGAAGCGGGTTCACCGTGAGCGTGTCAGTGCCGGTGCTCTTCTTGTAGTTCTTCTTGCTGGCGTTCTCGCCGTAGGGACCATAGGCCGCGGTGAACGTGTAGGTCTTCGCGCTGCCCGTGACCACCGGCGGCGTCCAGGTGATCGAAGCCTGACCGTTGACCACGGTGAGCGTCACCGGTCCGCTCCCCCCTCCCGCGAACGTGCCCTCCTTGGGCGAGACGCTCAGGAGCACGGGCCCGGCCGGGACGTTGGCGTTGTTCGCGTCCTTCACGGCAACGGTCACCGTGGTCGAGGTCGGCGGAGTGATCGGATCGGGCGCCGCGGACACAGTGGTGGTGGTGTCCACGTCGGACCAGCCATCGTCGGCGTAAACGCGAAACGCCAGATCACCCTCCTTCAGCGCCGTCCAGTTGCCCGGCGGAGGCCATGATGAGCCGAAGAACTTGGTGGTGTACGAGCTTCCGCCAGCATAGTCGTTCTCGGCGTAAAACCAGGCGACATCGTTCCCCAACGTGTAACCGTCAGCGTAGAGCACCAGCCAATACGTCGATCCGGGGTTTAGGCTCGTGCCCTGCGGCAGGCTCAGCGTGATCGAGTACCATTGGCCCACGCTCACGTCGGCGATCGTGGACGGGTCGATGGTGGCCGAGACGATGTTGTCGCTGCTGGTGCCGCTACGGAGGTGAAAGCTCAGGTTGGACGGCGGCGTGCCGTCGCGTTCGAGCCACAGTTCCGCCCGCACCGCTTGGCCGTGACCTGCCCCCGGCACAAAGCTCTGGGCCATGTACTTCCAACCGGCCAGCCCGTGGGCCAGATAACTGGTCGTGCCGGTCGTCTGATCGAGAACCTCGGCGGCGCGGGCGGCCGGCAGGTGGACAAAGGCCGCCACCAGGACGGCCTCGACCAGGAGCGTGGGCATCGCGCAGCGCGCGGCGGGAGGCCCCCTCCGCACCCCAAACCCGCCTGAAGGCCGCTGCGGGCGCGAAGAGGCAAGGTGTGAGGACCGAACGAAGCGCGAGACGCGTGAGGCGGCAGACACGGCGCAGACCCTCCGAAGGTGAAACCCCATCGGCCCGGGGTGAGATGCCCTTCCTGCGCTGGCGTGTTCTCGATGGTCCTGGCGTGCGTTGCCGCGGAGCCCGCCCCACCCGGGCGTCCTCCGTCAAAACCCCGATCAGGAAACGGAGATGGCCTGTCCTGGCTGTCCGATTCGTCCGCCAGCACAGATACAGTCCAGGCTACCTTGATGGAAACCTGAAGTCAATAGAATTGAAATTGAATTCGTCCGTTGCGATCGCGGCCGGGCCCGGCGCGGCAAGAGATGGTGGCCCAACGCCCCCGGTGGCGCTTCCGTGACCCCGATGGCCACGCCCGAGCCGCCGGGGCGGCGCGTGCCGCCCCAATCCCCCGCCACCGCTGGCGGGACGTTGTGGTCCAGGGCTTCTATTGACGGGAACGGGACGATGCCGTACAGTTCTGGCAGCGCCTGGCGCCACGAGTCGTAATCCATTGGTAATGCGTGGTTAACGCCAGCGACTCGGACGCCGGGGGCGTCCGATCCGGCACGGACTTCCCCCATCCGGGCGAAGCTGTGCGGTTGCACCCGTGAGGGGCACCGGACCCTGCCCAGCCGGCGGGGTGAGTTAGAGCCTGTCCCAAAACCCGTGTGGGACCGGCTTCCAGCCGGTCGGATTTCAGGGTTTTGGGACAGGCTCTTAGACTCCGCTCATGCCTGCCCTGGCCTGCGGCACGTTCGCCGTGCCGAGCGGGCCGGGTACAGTGAAGGAGGTCCACCGTTGGATATCTCGGTGACGGGCCGCCACGTCGAGGTAACGGACTCGATGCGCGATTACATTCTCGAGAAGGTGCCCCGCCTAAGACGGCTGTACGACCGGATCGAAGCCGTCCAAGTGGTCGTCGACCGCGATTCCACCCGCATCCGCACGGAGTTCGTTTTGAGGACCGATCACAAGCAGACGTTCGTGGCCCGGATGTCGGGGGAAGCCTTCCACGAGTCCGTGGACCTGGCGATGGATAGAATGGAGCGGCAGTTGCACGAGCACAAAGAGAAGATCCGCAACCGCAAACACCGCCCCGGGGCCGCGCCCGGGCCCAGATAGACGTGCCCGTCGGGTTGGACGACGGGTCGGGCGGCATGAAGGTAAGACCATGAAGCTGATCGATTTCATTCGGACGGACGCGATTATCCCGGATCTGCAGGCGACGGACCGCAACGGCGTGATCCGGGAACTGGTCGAATCGCTGGCCAGGAGCATCGGACTGGACGAGAAGGAGGCGGCGTCCATCGGCAAGGCGGTCATCACCCGCGAGAACCAGGGAAGCACCGGCTTCGGCAAGGGGGTCGCCGTTCCCCACGTCAAGCACCCGGCCGTCAAGCAGATCGCGGCAACCATCGGGCGATCCAGCGGCGGCGTCGACTTCGCGGCCCTGGACCGCCTGCCGGTGTACCTGGTGGTGCTCCTGCTCAGCCCCCCCGACAACCCGGACCAGCACCTCGCGTCCATGGAGAACATTTTCCGCCACCTCCAGCGCGAGAACTTCCGACGGTTCCTGCGGCAGGCGGGCAGCAAAGAGGAGATCATCGAACTGATCCAGGAAGCGGACGAGTTGCCGGCCTGAACCGGCCGGCATGGGTATCGGACAAACGCCCTCGGCGGACCGTCGGGGGAACGAGGAATTACCAGTCGAGAGCACATTGGCCGAGGAAGCGCGCACCGTCACAGTCGTCAACCCGCAAGGGCTCCACGCGCGCCCCGTCATGCGATTCGTCGACGTGGCCAGCCAGTTTCAGTCGCACGTGCGGGTCAGAAAAGGTGACTGCGTCGTCGACGGCAAGAATCCGATGGAGATGATGCTGCTCGAGGCCACTCAGGGTGCACACATGGAACTGCTCGCCGAGGGGCCTGACGCGGCCACGGCCCTCGAGGCCCTGGCCGCCCTGGTTGCCAGCGGGTTTGGAGAGATGTAGCCCCCCGCCGCCCAACGTCGCGCGGGATCCGCATCACAGCGCTCATGGAGATCAAGAAAGGCATCGCCGTTTCGCCCGGGGTGGCCATCGCCAGCGCCGTGGTACTCGACTCCGGCGAATACAGGGTCTCGTAC
>JACQVT010000620.1 GCA_016209665.1 Planctomycetota bacterium
GTGGACTACCGATAAACCTAACGGGCGTGGTATGGCATGACGTCAGGGAGGACACGACGCATGTTCCTGCGGCTCACACGAGGACACTGCGCGGTAACGCGATGTGGCGTGGCGTTGACGCTGGTTTTTATCGGCCCGGCCTTTACCGGCTGCGAAAGGCCCGAACCCCCGCCCGTTGCCTACGCGGGCCCGACCTTGGCCTGCGGCGATCTGGGCCTGGCCCGCACCGTGGAGGCCCAACCCAACGGTTATGTGGTGCTCGACGAAACTCCATCGCAGGGACGATTCCCGGCCCGTCTCGCGGTGGTGCGGCTGGACAAACCCAACCCTCTGTTCGTTTGCGACGACCCGCTGTTCGCCGCCGAGAGGGGATGGGAGATCGCCACCCTGAAAGAGGAAGAGGCGACCATCTGGAACACGCTGTTAAAGACCGTCCCGCGGGTGCAGGCCGTGGCGGTCATGGACCGGTCGGCTACGGTGTCACCCGACTGCGATCTCAAACAAGTGATCGAGTCGGTCCGGCGGCTGGGGACCGAGTTGTGCCTGATCTACGGCCCGAGGATGGTGCCCGACGATTGTGCCGGGCTGGCCGGCGTGATCGTCGACGCGGCGACCGGGCAATACGTGGCCTACGTCCAATCGCAGGCCGGCGCCATCGATTTCGAGCCGCCGCGCCCCGACCGCTCGAAGTACGACCGCTCGCACCAGGACGTGAACTATCTGGCGGCCCGGCGGTTTGAGCGGCAGGTCCGGAACTGTGTACTCGACCTGATCGGCCGCGATCAACCCCCGGTGGTGACGCAGCCGAGCCCCTGGCGCGACTCACAGGAACTGCGGCTCCCGCCCGACTCCGTGCCGGTATACATCGTACCGAACCATCGAATGGGCGAATAAGCCGTGTCCGGGACCGCGGCGCCGCCCGCGCACCGCCCGTGGGTCCGCGCGGCCACGGGCCGCCGACCGCGATCACGTGAAGGCTGACAGGAATACGCAGCATGTCCGCGACGACGAGTGCGGCCGAGCATGTCAACGCGATTCGTTTTGAGCGGCTGGCGTGGCGGCCGGGCCCGGACACGTGGCAGCGCGCCGCAGGCGTGCTGGCGGCCGTGTTCGTTCTGGCCGCTCCCTATCTGGCCAACGTGTCCCGTGATTACACGAGGTATTGCTGCTTCTGGCGAACCAGCGACACGCTGTGCCTGTTGTCGCTGATCGTGGTCCTTGCGGGAGTGTGGTTCGCCGTCGACGAAGCGATCCGGCGGGCGGACCGCCCGGGCCTCATCCGCGTAGCCGACCATGTATTCCTCGCCGTTCTGGGCGTGGGCGTCCTGGCCAACGCCGTGTTCGCCGCCAGCAAGCTGAACCACGCGGCCTGGACACCACGAAGTGACCCCGTGCTGGCGGGCTGGTTCGTGCTCGCGTTCGTGGTGGGTTACTCGTTCGGACGTCCGCGGTCCACACTGGTGCACCGGTGCCGACAGCTCTGCCTGATCGGGATACCGGTGGTCCCGTTGACGTTCGGGATGCTGCTGCTGCGGAGCACGTATCCCGACGGCCCGGAGGCGATTCCGCCCCTGACGCATCCATGCACGACGGGAATCCCGAAGGATGCCCGGACAGGCGGCGGCGTGTACGTATTTCTGTTTGACGAATGGTCGTACGAACGGGCGTTCTGCGACAGCGGCGTCCGGACCGAGTACCCACACGTCGCGTCGTTCGCCGGGACCGCCACCATTTACCACGACGCCCATGCCCCCGGCGAGTGCACGGAAACGTCACTGCCCGGCATCCTGTTGCAGACCGACGAGCCGGTCGTGGTCCACAACGGCCGACTGGGGTTCGAGCGCCGGCAGGGGTCGTTTGCCCCCGCCGCCGAGTACCAAAGCGTGTTCGCGCGGTTGCGGCCCCTCGGGTACCACAGCGTCATGGTCGGCTCCACGCTTCCGTATCGTCTGTGGCTGCAAGACCAGGTGGACGCGTCGCGGACGTACGGCTACTACCCGCGCGGCGGCGACTGGACCGCGCGGCTGGGCGTGCAGTTGTTCAATATGGCGCGTTACTCCCCGGACCCGTTCACCCGCCGAAGCTACAAGCAGCTCGAACAGCGACTGGTCCATGCGACGGTCTGCGGGATCATCGCGAACCAGCGCAGCGACATCCACACCGTCATCCGCGAGTGGCCGGCGAAGACGTTCCTGTTCGCCCACGTGTTTCCGCCGCACCTGCCGGCCGTCCTCGACCCCGACCTGACGTTCCGCACACCGGAGCAGACAGGCTGGCTCGACGGCGACCTGAAGCAGTACGAGCGCAACCTGGCCGCGATGGATGTGCTGGTCGGTGAATTCACGGACGCTCTCCGCGCTGCCGGCAAGTACGACGCCGCCGCGATCGTGCTGACCGCGGATCATTCGTGGCGGTCGGATCCGGACTGGACGACGGGCCGACGGCGCGGCGCGCTGACCCACGTGCCGTTGCTGGTCAAGGCGCCGCGGCAGCAACATGCCGCGTCCGTCGACGCCCGATTCGAGACCAAGGACCTCGGCCGGCTGATCGAGTCGCTGGTGGGCCGGCCGACGGAACGGGACCTGCTCGTCATGGAGGACCAAGCAAGATGACCCAGGCCGGAACCATCAGCTCCCCTAACCGACTGGACCTGGATTCCGCTCCGGCGACGGATGTGCTGGGCGCGGCCGCCCACAGCCGCGGCGAGGCGGATCTGGCCGCGGCGTTGACCAGACCCACCGGGCCGGCGGGCATCGAAGTGTCGGTGGTCATGCCCTGCCTGAACGAGGCCGAGACGCTCGAGACCTGCATCAGGAAGGCCACGCAGTGCCTGGAACGAAATGGCGTGCGCGGCGAGGTCATCGTCGCCGACAACGGCTCGACCGACGGCTCGATCGAGATCGCCCGGCGGGCCGGCGCCCGTGTGGTCCACGTGGCCGAGAAGGGCTACGGCATGGCCCTGATGAAGGGGTTCGAGGCCGCCCACGGCAAGTACCTCATCATGGGCGACGCCGACGATTCCTACGATTTCGAAAACCTCATGCCGTTCATCGAGCGGATGCGGGCCGGCGACGACGTGGTGATGGGCAACCGATTCCGCGGCGGCATCCAGCCCGGGGCCATGCCCTGGCACCACCGGTACATCGGCAACCCGGTGTTGACCGGCGTGCTCAACCTGTTCTTCCGTTCGGGCATCGGTGACGCCCACTGCGGGCTTCGCGGCCTGACGCGGCGGGCCTTCCAGACGATGCGACTGCGAACGTCCGGCATGGAGTTCGCCAGCGAGATGGTGGTCAAGGCGGTCATGTGCGGGTTGCGCATGTCCGAGGTGTCGACGACGCTCAAGCCGGACGGACGGTCGCGCCCGCCGCACCTGCGGAGCTTCCGCGATGGCTGGCGGCACCTGCGGTTCATGATGCTGCTGGCCCCGGACTGGCTGCTGATGTTTCCGGGTCTCGTGATGGCCACGCTGGGGGCGACGTTGTTCGCCGTCCTGTGGCAGAGGCCGGTCAGCATCGGCCGGGCCACCCTCGACATTCACAGCATCATGCTGGGGGCCCTGCTCGTCACGGTGGGCTACCAGGGGCTGACGATGGGGTTCGCCGCCCGGATCTACGCCGTGCAGCACGGCATCGGGCGGGCGTCGCGAGCCCTGCAGTTCGGGTTCCGCCTGCTGAACCTGGAACGCGGGCTGCTCGCCGGCGGCGGCGTGTTGGCGGCGGGCGTGGTGCTGATCGGCCTGGTGGTCGGGCTCTGGGCCGCCGGATCGTTCGGGCCGCTCGACACCGGCTACACGCTGCGCCCGCTGACGGCGGGGATGACGCTGGTGACGCTGGGCGTGCAGACGATATTGATGTCGTTCTTCTACAGCATGTTGGGCCTGTGCGGCCGACAGAGTTGAGGACCCTCGGTGCGAAGACTGGATGAAATCCTGCGGGGGTGGCGGATCGCCAAGGCGCGTCCGTACATCCGGCCGGGCGACCGGCTGCTCGATGTCGGTTGCCACGATGGGCATCTGATCCGGCAACTGCGCGGGCGGATCGGCGCCGCCGTCGGCGTGGACCCGGAGGCCCAGCCCGGCCCAGCAGACGGTGCGCGGTTCATCCGGGCGGAATTTCTTGGGGCCGCGGATCTTCAGGACGGCCAGTTCGACTGCGTCACCCTGCTGGCCGTGCTCGAACACGCCAGGGACCCTGAAGCCCTGGCAAGAGAATGCCACCGCGTCCTGCGAACCGAGCGACGGGTCCTCCTGACCGTGCCCTCACCACGTGTGGATGCGATCCTATGGGTACTCCAGGGTCTGCGTCTGATCGACGGTATCTACACCGACCAACATCACGGCTTTGACGTCGAGCAGACGGCCGCGATCTTCGCCCGCGCAGGCTTCGACCTGCTGACGCGACAACGGTTCCAGTTCGGGCTCAACAACCTGTTGGTATTCATCAAGCCGGCGCGGCGGCAGCGGGTCATCACAGCCATAGAGCCACAGGGTGCGCCCGATGGCGCCTTGGTGTCCGCCGGCTGACGCCTTCGGCGCGATCATCCCGATTTGAACTGATGCACGCGGGCCGCGGGTCTGCGAACCGCCCAGGGCAGGCTTCGCAGCAGCGGAGCGAAGCGGCAGATCGGCCGATACTCCGGCACCGTCGCGTACTGCTGCGGACCCAGGCGGCCCGCCACCAGCCCAGCGAAGCTGGGTGTCCGCTCGACGTTCAGCGGATTGATCAACACGGCATCACAGGTGGCGGGCGTCAGCACCTTCGCACGCCGGGCCAGCGGGTCCAGGTAATGGCTCTGTCCGAAGTCCGCCGTGCCCGCCATATTCGGGGGCGTCTTGAGGCCGTTGAGCACATAGATCTCGTTCATCGTGTGCACGTCAGTCGCGAACCGCTGTTCCGGGTGACGCAGGACGTGCGCCAGCAGTTCGCCGGAGAAGCGGACGCTCTGGCCCCATTGGCATGCAAACGCGGAACCGCCCAAACGCCTCGTCAAACAGCGCCTGGAACGTGAGTACGTCGGCGGCCATGAAAACGAGGCCGCCAATACACACCGCCAGGACAGGTTTGGCGTAGCTGCGTCAGTCGACGATCAAGGCGGCGGCCAGCAGGGCAGCCGCATAATACGCGCCGTTCAAATGGGACACCACGCCCAGAGGCAGGCACACTGCCGCAACCCGGCGGGCCAGCGTCGATTCGGGAGCCAGCACGAACGCCAGCGTGCCGGGGGCCATGAATCCCGCCATCACGGCGTGGGCCGAGATGATCGTGGCGTTGGTGACTTCGACGGGCAGGGTCGCCGTCAGCAGACCGGCCCACCAGGCCTGACCTACAGTGCCCAGATTCCGGCACGCAGCCAGGACCGTCAGCAGGATCGTTAGCGATGCACACAACGACGGCAGGGCGGCGGCCCACTCGTGATAGCCGAACAGCCGCACCGAGGCGCTGATGAGGGCATTACCCAGCAGTCGCACCTCCCATTGGTTCACCGGAGCGCGGTGCCACAGGCAGGCGTACCGCAGGTAGAACA